>JANLUG010000206.1:0-2641 GCA_031363335.1 Gammaproteobacteria bacterium | reverse complement strand
GCGATCTGGCTCTCACCGAGATAGACGGTGACCGACCTCGAGCGCACCGGCGCCCCGCCGCGACGTTTGCCTTCGAGCGTCGACAACATGGCTTGCATGACGGATGGGATCCCGGCCATGACATAGACGTTTTCGATGAAGAACCCCGGCGGGCCGCCGCTCGGATTGCCGATCAGATCGGCGCCTTCCGGTACGCGCGCCATGAGCATCCGCGCCGCCATCACGTCAGGGGGCACGGGTCGACTCTGGATCAGCCGCGCGATTTCGGGATGAATCACGAGCTTTCGGTTGAAGGCCTTGGCGATGCAGTCGGCGGTGATGTCGTCGTGCGTCGGACCGATTCCGCCCGTCGTGAACACGTAGTCGAACTGCGTGCGGATCGACCGCACCGTATCGATGATCGTGGCTTCGATGTCCGGAACGACACGCGCTTCCCGCACTCGAATGCCCCATTCATTGAGGTGGATCGCGATGTGACGCAGGTTGGTGTCCTGTGTCCTACCGGACAGAATCTCGTTGCCGATGATCAGCACGCAGGCAGTAACGACCTGATCTTCCATGAAGGGGATTCCGGCAGAGGAACAATCGAGCGCCATCGTAGCACCCGTCGTCGGGTGGAAACACGGCTGAGGTCGAATGTGATGGCCATCACACATTTGAGATGAAGTGGATTCCACAATCGATAGCCAACTCATTGATTAGGATTGGCTTGATGTCCAATTGAGCTAACGAATGTGTGATGGCGCGCAACTAATCGCTTGCTAGGCTATGTAAGGATATGTAAATTCGCGGCGCTGCGGGGAACCCAGCAAATTTCCGCCTCAAACGCTAGTAACAGTTCCGAAACACTCTTCCGTCGCTGTAACGCCGAAGTCCGGCAGCTCAGGGGCCGAATCGATCAGGGATGTCTTTGTCTGCCTATGTTCTTTCACTCGCCTGTGTTGAAGCCGATGCGCACTTTCCGAACTGCAGCTTTGCTCTCCGCGACCCTCGCTCTCGCTGCCTGCGGTGGCGGTGGCGGCTCCGGTAGCGCCGCTCCGCAAGTACCGGGCGGTCAGAGTCCGCCGACGATCAGCCTGTCGGCGAGTCCGAGCAGCGTCGCTTCCGGCGGCACCACGACGTTGTCCTGGTCGACGAGCAATGCGGATACCTGTACGGCCTCCAGCGGCTGGACCGGCAGCCGAGCAGTGAACGGTACGTTCACCAGCGCAGCGATCACTGCGAATACGACCTTCACGTTGAATTGCAACGGACCGGGCGGCGGTGCTGTCGCGCGGGCCACGGTCAACGTCACCACGGCCACGTCGCCGTCGGTGACTCTCAACGCATCTCCTCGGGGTGTCGCGCCCGGCGGAACCACCACTCTGACGTGGACCTCGGCAAACGTAACGACCTGCACCGCGTCGGGCGGTTGGAGCGGCTCCAAAGCACTCAGTGGATCCGAGACGACGCCCGGGCTGAACACGGATCAGACATATACACTGGCGTGCGGTGGATCGAACGGCAACGCCTCGATGATGACGACGGTGACGATCCGCACGGCCGTGCTGAGCTGGACCGCGCCGACGCAGAACGTGGATGGCTCGGCGCTGACGAACCTGACCGGCTACCGGGTTTATTGGGGAACGTCGTCGCGCAACTACACCCAGAACGCGACCGTCAACGGCGCCGGCACGACGTCGTACACGACCTCGCTCAGCCCCGGCACATGGTACTTCGCGATCAGCGCAGTCGATGGCACCGGTGCCGAAAGCACCCGCTCGAACGAGGTCTCCAAGACCGTCTTTTGATGGCGCCCCGCGAAACGCGGGGCATACCGTTTCGATTTAGACGTCTTCTCCCCACCTTCCATCTGCCGATTTCGACCGTCGGAGGCTAACTACCTCCCCAAAACGTGGACCCCGTCACGGGCTCGCAATTTTCTTACAAATACAATCTCCCCATTACAAAACGACAGACGGCAGGGACGGCCGTGTGTGGCTCGAACCTATCGAGCCCTGTCGAAGATCGCGCAGATAGGGAGAATCCGGATGCAGTATCGAAGGATTGGCGGCCTCGTGCGCGCAGCCTTTATCGGGACTTTAGCGCTGGTGATCGCAGGCTGTAACGGCAGCGACGAGTCCTCGTCACAGGCGCTGCGCAACGACAATCCGCTCACCATCTCGGGAAGTATCGGCGACGGTCCGGTAGTCGATGCGACCGTGACCGTGCTCGATTCGCGCGGCGAATCGGTGGTCGCCGGCGTCAGCAACGACTCCGCAGGGTACGAGATCACCGTTCCGGCGGGCACGTCGTTTCCGATCACCGTTTCGGCTTCGGGCGGCACTGACATCGTCAGCGGCCTCGCGCCCGATTTCGACTTCAAGGCAGTATTGCTCGACCCGACGACCACTCGCGTCAACGTTTCTCCCTACAGCACCCTCGCGCTCGCAATCGCGCACTGCGATGGGCGCGTGACCAACGCCGCGATGTCCAATGCGTGGACGTTGCTGCATGACCACTTGAGCATGGGCATGGATCCCACGCGCGTACCCGACCCGACCAGCGGTGTGATCGACGCAACGAACGTCGCCGACATCGTGCTGGCAAACGAAGCGCTCGGTGAAACGCTGCGTCGAACCGAGGCGGCGCTGGCCGGCAC
>JANLUG010000335.1:0-11778 GCA_031363335.1 Gammaproteobacteria bacterium | reverse complement strand
GACCCACGTCGCGGCGGTATGCCTGATCGCGACCTCGTTGGTCTCGCTCGCGTTCGTTGACACCGACGAGAATCGTGCCGAACGCACGCGCAGCGAATTGAACCTGGTGAGTGTACCTCCCATCGTTGGGGACGCGTTTGATCGATTCACCGTCGAGGTTCAACCGCACAGCGGGAGCTCAGAAGGAGCCAAAGACGACACTCCCGAGTCGGTGACCGACTCCAACCCGGACGTTTCAGAGCGCGTCGAGAGAGTGCGCGCCGGCGACAGCTTGGCACGCGTTTTCGAGAGAATGGCGATCTCAAGGCGCGATCTTGCCGCGGTGCTCGAGAGCGGACCCTTGGCGGGAGTTCTGAAGCGCATTTATCCAGGTCACGAAATCAGATTCGTCACGTCGCCAGACAACACTCTCGTAAAACTATCGTACGCCCCCGATCGTCTCGAAACGCTGGAATTCGAGCGCGATGGCTCTGGATTCAAAGCAAAACAAGTTACGCGCGAGGCAGAAGTCTCGACCGCCTACAAACACGCGACCATCGATCAGTCGCTCTTCATCGCGAGCCAACAGGCGGGATTGAGCGACGAGATGACACTTCGCCTCGCTCAGATCTTTCAATGGGATATCGATTTCGTACTGGACATACGGAAGGACGACGAGTTTTCCGTGCTGTTCGAAGAACAGTACATCGACGGCGACTTCATACGATTCGGCAAGATACTTGCGGCAGAGTTCGTCAATCAGAGCACTCACTACCGAGCCGTCTACTATGTCGATTCGGCGGGACGCGGCGACTACTTCAGCGCATCCGGCGAGAGTGTGCACAAAGCCTTTCTACGCGCCCCTGTCGAATTCAGCCGGATCAGTTCCAACTTCAATCTTCGCCGCTTCCACCCCATACAGAAGCGCGTAATGCCGCACCGCGGAATCGACTACGTCGCGCCGGCCGGCACACCGATACTTGCGGCCGGCGACGGTCGGGTAAACAAGGCCACACGAACGGAGCCCAACGGCAACTTCGTCATCCTCCAGCATGGCGATCAGATCCAGACGAAGTACCTTCATCTCTCCAAATTCGGTCGCGGTATCCGGGGCGGCGCCCAAGTACGCCAGGGTCAAATCATTGGCTACGTCGGCTCGACAGGATGGGCAACTGCGCCACACCTTCACTATGAGTTCCTGGTGAACGGGGTGCACAAGAATCCACGCACAGTTTCACTGCCGAAAGCGCAACCGATTCCCGCGCGCGAACGGGCCCGCTTCGAGGCTCAAACCACGCCGCTACTCGCCCAGCTCGATAGCCGCCGCAACGAGATGCAGGTCGCTCGGAACCCATGACCGCGCGCCTCTTCATCGGGGCGATCTCCGGAACAAGTGTCGATGGCCTCGATCTGGCGGTGCTCGAAGCAACGGAGCCACCCTCGATCGTCGCAGGTCGCACAGTCGCGATCCCGCCGGACCTAAGAAGGTTGCTGAAGGACCTCGGCGCGGGGAACGTAACCGGACTCGACTCACTCGGTGACGCCGACCACCGCGTTGGGGCGCTCATCGGTGAGTCGATTCTCGAGTTGCTCACGGACCTGTCCCTGACCAGAGACGCAGTCGCGGGCATCGGCAGTCATGGTCAGACCGTGCGCCATCGCGCGGAGGGCGACGCACCTTTCTCGCTTCAGATCGGTGACCCGAACCTGATCGTCGAAATTACAGGGATCGATACCGTCGCTGACTTTCGACGACGCGACGTGGCCGCCGGCGGCCAAGGCGCGCCGCTGGTCCCGCCGTTCCATGAAGCGCTGTTTCGAACACCCAGCGAGAACCGAACGGTACTGAACATCGGAGGGATCGCGAACATCAGCTTTTTGCCGTCCGATGTTGCGGCCTCAATCAGCGGCTTCGACACCGGGCCGGGCAACGCGCTATTAGATGCGTGGGC
This sequence comes from Gammaproteobacteria bacterium, assembly GCA_031363335.1. GTDB lineage: Bacteria > Pseudomonadota > Gammaproteobacteria > Pseudomonadales > Azotimanducaceae > DATJGR01. Next base: position 9,847 of record JANLUG010000335.1, on the reverse strand, counting down.
CGAGCATCACCTGGGCGCCACCTATGATAAAGACGGCGATTGGGGCCGATCCGGAACCGTTGACCAGGTACTGCTGGCGCGATTGTTGGAGGACGACTACTTCCGTGCTGCCCCGCCGAAGAGCACAGGGAAGGAGCTGTTCAATCTCACGTGGCTCAGGGACTTGGACCGCGCGCTGGACAAACGCCGACCGGCAGATGTACAGGCCACGCTGGCAGAGCTGACCGCGACCACGGTCCTTCATGCAACCCAACAATGGGCCCATACGACATCGACCGTAATCGTGTGCGGCGGCGGACGACTCAATGCGCACCTGATGGAAAGGCTCGCCGATCTCTTCTCGCCGATTCCAGTCGTGCCGACGGAGGTGCTTGGCTACAACGGAGATTGGATCGAAGCAGCGGCGTTCGCATGGCTCGCGCATCGAACGCTGGCCGGGAAAACCGGGAGCGATCGAGATGTCACCGGCGCGCGTGCGTCCCGCGTTCTCGGAGCAATCTACAGAAAGGCCGACTAGGGAGATCCAGCGTCGCTAGATTGCGAAGGAGTTGCCGCAACCACACGTCGACGACGCGTTGGGGTTCTGCACGACGAACTGCGAGCCCTGCAGATCTTCCCGGTAATCCACTTCCGCACCGGCCAGGTATTGATAGCTCATGGAGTCTACAACCATCGTAACGCCGGCGTTTTCGATGAGAGAGTCGTCATCCGCGATGTCTTCATCGAACGTGAAACCGTACGAGAACCCTGAGCATCCACCGCCCGTGATGAACACGCGCAACTTCAACGCATCGTTGCCTTCGCCATCGATGAGATCGCGCACCTTGTGTGCAGCGCGATCGGAGAAGTGAATTTCGGGGAGAGTCGCGGTCACGTGAACCACTCAGTTTCCAAGGATCCCGATTATCGGGACCGGTCGCGCTGAGGTCAATGCAGCCCCGGCCGACGACTCAGTGGGCTTCCTCACTCACTCGCGGTAAGGGATGCACATTGCTTTTGACTTCGCCTTCGGCGCGGACATGTACCAACTGGCCGTCAACCATCGCACCCAACTGCATCTCGATCAGCGTGTAGTAGACGTTGCCGGAGATTCTGGCCTGCGGCGCCAACTCGACTCTCGTTCCGGCATGCACGTCGCCTTCGACCCGGCCGTTGACGACCACGAACGGCGCATTGATCTGGCCCTTCACTGATCCCACATCGCTGATCATCAGCGTTGCGTCGGTACCCGCCTCGGCAAGCACGTTGCCTTCGATGTGCCCATTGACGTACAGCTGATCGGAGAACCGCACGTCACCGGTTACCGCGGTGTTTTCGGCAATCAGCGTTGCGCCCTTACCCATCTTGGTTACCGGCTTCTTGCTCATCATCGTCAATCCTCCTCGAGCGTCCAGCTGAAGGTCTTCTGAACTCGCTTTCCGTCCTTGCCGGACGTTGCCGCCGTCACCACGACCTGGTCCGGTTTCAATCCATCGGGGATTGCCAACGTACCGGTGAAGTCCTGGAAATAGCGGAACTTGAAGGCCAGAGGATAGGACTCGACCTGGGTCATTTCTGTGAGCGGCAGCACTACTTGTTCGTTCGCCGACGTCCCGACGATGTCGACCGTCACGGTACCGGACGCCCAGTCGTTCTTGTCTGAGACCTGCGTCAACAGCAGCCGATATTTGACCTCCGTCGGATTGGCTCCCGGGCTCAGTTCCAGCTTTTCAACACGCAATCCGCGTTGCGCCTCCGACGGCGCCATCAGCTGTCGGTAGAACAACACCTCGTCCTGAGATGCAGACAGTTCATCGCGCAGCGACTTGATCGTCTGGCGAAGACTCTCGCTGGCATCGCCATCGACAACCTGACTGAGTTGAATATCGGCGAGCTTCCGTTCGAGTTGGACGACACGCTGCTCGGCCGATGCGTTCTCCGATGTCGTGCCGATGATCGCGGTCGCGGCGGCACCGATTTCTCCTCGTCCGAACCAATACCCCGCCACGCCGACGCCAACGACGATAGCGAACCCGATCACCAACATCACTGCGGTGCGCAGCGGGCGATGCGCCACCACTTTCATCCGAAATGACGAGATGCCCCTGCTCATCGTGCTCCGCTCTTTCGCGTCCTTCTTATACTAGAATGCCCGGCTGGTCAGTTTTGCAGACGGCGTCGACATGTTGCAGCGATCGATCTCGATTTTTCGAACCCGATCGCACTGGCGTCGCGGTTGAACATGCTGTGGGTCAAAGCGGCTCACATCCTGTTCGTGATCTTCTGGTTCGCGGGCATCTTCTATCTGCCGCGCCTCTTCGTTTATCACTCGATGGCGACCGATCAGATCAGCATCGAGCGGTTCAAAGTGATGGAGCGCAAGCTCTACCGCGGCATCATGACGCCTTCTGCGATCGTCGCGATGTTGCTGGGTCTTTGGTTGCTGGTGGGATCATGGGAGGCATTCGGCCGCGCGGCGTGGATGCACGCAAAATTGGCGTTGGTCGTGGGGCTGATTGGGTACCACCTCTATTGCGGTAGGATCATCAGCGCATTTGCCCGAGATCAAAACCAACGAACTGATCTGTTCTACCGTTGGTTCAATGAAGTGCCGCTGGCTTTTGTTGTCGCAATCGTAGTGCTCGTCGTCGTCAAACCCTTCTGAGATACGCCATGGCTTCCAGATACTCCAAGTCCGACGAGTTGATTCGCCGCGCCGAATTGAGCATTCCTGGCGGGGTCAATTCCCCGGTTCGTGCATTTCGCGGCGTCGGCGGAACGCCAATCTTCTTCGAAACCGCCCGCGGGGTTCAGCTGATCGACGTCGATGGGCATAGCTATATCGACTATGTCGGCGCGTGGGGACCGATGATCCTCGGTCATGGCCACCCGAAGGTGAAAGCCGCAATCGCCGATCAGATCGAGCGTTCTTTGGCATTCGGCGCACCGACCGAAATCGAAGTCGCCATGGCGGAGAAAGTCAAAGCGATGGTGCCGAGCATCGAGAAGGTGCGAATGGTGAACTCAGGCACCGAGGCAACCATGTCCGCGATACGCCTCGCACGCGGATTCACCGGACGCGACCTGATCATCAAGTTCGCCGGTTGTTATCACGGTCACGCGGATTCGTTGCTCGTCAAAGCGGGGTCAGGGCTTCTGACGCTGGGGATTCCGAATTCCCCCGGCGTGCCCGAGGACATCGCGAAACACACGCTGAACCTTCCGTTCAACGATGCCGACGCAATTCGTGCCGCCTTCATAGAGTACGGCGACAGAACGGCCTGCGTGATCGTCGAGCCGGTCGCCGGCAACATGGGCTGTGTTCCGCCACGCCCTGGGTTTCTGCAACTGCTGCGCGAGGTCACACAACGACACGGTGCGCTGTTGATATTCGACGAGGTCATGACCGGGTTCAGGGTCGCGCGCGGCGGCGCGCAGGCGTTGTACGGGATCAAGCCGGATCTGACGACTCTCGGTAAGGTGATCGGCGGCGGATTGCCCGTGGGCGCATTCGGCGGTCGCCGCGACATCATGGATCAGATCGCGCCCCTCGGACCGATATACCAGGCCGGCACGCTATCGGGCAGCCCGCTCGCGATGGCTGCGGGGTTAGCCACGCTCGGTGAAATCAACAATCAACTGTTCTACGACCGACTGGCCGCGACCACCGAACGACTTGCCGAAGGGCTGTCCGCCGCGGCGCGGCGGCATAACGTGCCCGTTAGGGTGAATTGGGTGTGCGGCATGTTCAGCCTGTTCTTCACGTCGCAATCTCAGGTATGCGATCTCGACGACGTCTCCGCTTGCGACGTCGAACGCTTCAATCGTTTCTTTCACGCGATGCTCAGGCGCGGCGTCTACCTCGCGCCGTCGGCATTCGAGGCCGGATTCGTCGGTGCGGCACACGATGACGAACGAATCTCGGCCACGTTGGCAGCAGCCGACGAAGCGCTCGCAGAGGTAGCATCACGATGAGTCGCTACGACGTTTACGCGCTCGGCAACGCGCTGGTAGACATGGAATACAGCGTCGATGACGGCTTCCTGCAACGCCATCGGATCGACAAGGGGCACATGACGCTCGTCGATGAGGCACGCCTCGAGGAGCTGCTCACCAGTCTTCGAGAGCTCGAACCAAAACGAATGAGCGGCGGATCCGCAGCGAATACGATGATCGCGGCCCAGGCGTTCGGTTGTCGCACCTTCTACTCCTGCAAAGTCGCTGACGATGACGTCGGGGGGTTCTTCGTCAAGGATCTCGCGACAATCGGTGTCGCGACGAATCGGCAGACGCCAACGACCGATGCCAAATCCGGCCGCTGCCTAGTGCTCGTCACGCCGGACGCCGAACGGTCGATGAGTACGTTTCTCGGAATTTCCGACAAGCTCACCATTTCCGAAGTCGACGAAGTGGCGCTGCGCGAATCGAGTTACACATACATCGAAGGATTCCTCAGCTCGTCCGAAACCGCCCGCGACGCAGCGATTCGTTGCCGAGAACAGGCGGAAGCAGACGGCATCAAGACCGCGATGACATTGTCGGATGCAAGCATGGTCCGAATTTTTCGTGATTCACTGATGAAGATGCTGGGCAACGGTGTCGATCATCTGTTCTGCAACGAGGAAGAGGCGCTCGACTGGGCGGGCACCGATCGTCTCGACATCGCCATCGCGGAACTGAAAGACATCGCGCGCTCGTTGAACATTACCGTTGGCGCGCGCGGCAGCCTCGTGATCAATGGGCACGAGCGTTGGGAGGTGCCGGGCTTTCCGGTCAAACCGATCGATACGAACGGCGCCGGCGACATCTATGCCGGTGCGTGTCTCGCCGGCTGGATCGCCGGCATGCCTGCGGAGGTCGCGGCGCGGTTCGGCAACTTCGCCGCAGCAAGGCTGATCACGCGATACGGTGCGCGCCTGGCGACCATGACCGACTATCGAACGGTCATGGGCGATTTCCGGAAACTGCCGACCTAGTTCGCATCACAGCAGCACCGGCATCTCGTCGGCGAGCGTCAGGCTCTCCGGACTGACGACGGTGCGATACGCGATCACTTCCACCCCGGCGCGATGTGCACCCCGCACCGCAGCACCGTATTCCGGGTCAATGTCGTCCGCCGTCGTCACGCGCGAGACCCCCGAATGCTGCACGCAAAACAACAACACGGCTCGATAATCGGCGTCGCACATGCGTTGCAGCAAGGTCACATGGCGCTTTGCTCGAACACTCTTCGCATCCGGAAATGCACCGAGACCGTTCCCGCGCGCCATCGTCACGCTCTTCACTTCGAGGTAACAACGAACTGCATCGTGATCGAGCCGAAAATCGAACCGGCCACCCTCGCCGGGAATCGGCACTTCCCGATGTACCGTCATTGCGCTCAGGCCGTTGAGGCGACCGGCCACAAGCGCTTCCGCCACGATCGCGTTAGCTCGACCGGGATTCACCCCGACTAGTTCCCCTGTCGACGTTGCCACGATCTCCAGCGTATGGGCGTACTTGCGCCCGGCGTACCGACGCGAAGCGGAGTTTCGAAGTTCATCAAGCGCCTCGAAAAGGTGCGTCGTTCGTCGAGACGCCCACCGGCCCCTCGATTATTCTGTTGTCAGACGGTGGTCGACGCTCGTGCACGAAATCGGCGGAACGCAGGCATGCTTTCGGGCCGTTCTGCGGCGCTGTTTCGAGCCGCGATCGACGCAAATTCGTTGGCCATTTTCCGGCTGCGATTCTTATGGCGATCGCTGGAATGTTCTGGTAGCGTACGCGCCCTTCATTGCGGAGGCCCCGTCCTCTCACCACCAAAGCCAACGGTTCGGAGACGAGCGAATTAAGCAAATGGCGGCGAAAATACGGAAAAAGACTGCAGCAGCAAAACCAACGGTTGCGAAATCGACGACCGCAAAGCCCAAAGCAAAAGCTAAAACAAAGGCAAAGGCGATCGTGAAACCAAAAGCGGAAGTATCCCCGAAGCCCACTAGCAAGCCCAAGCCGAAGGCGCGGGTGGTGGATTCACCATTCAAGAACTTCATCCCGTACGAGCCGAAGCGCGGCGAAGCGTACATGGATTCGAAGCAGCTCGACCATTTTCGCGACATTCTGCTGAAGTGGCGCCAGGATCTGATGGAAGAAGTCGATCGCACCGTGCATCACATGCAGGACGAAGCGGCGAACTTTCCCGATCCGGCTGATCGTGCGACGCAGGAAGAAGAATTCAGCATCGAGTTGCGCACGCGCGATCGCGAACGGCAGTTGATCAAGAAGATCGACAAGACTATCGAGCGCATCGACCAGGAAGACTACGGCTACTGCGATACCTGCGGTGTCGAAATCGGCTTGCGGCGCCTCGAGGCCCGACCGACCGCAACGCAGTGCGTCGACTGCAAGACGCTCGATGAAATCAAGGAGCGCCAGCTCCACGGCTGATCGGTTGGCGAGAGCGAGCCAAACCGAAGCGATCGGTCGGTTCGCGCCTTCGCCAACAGGTCCTCTGCACCTCGGTTCCCTGCTTACTGCCGTAGCCAGCTACCTCCAGGCCCAGGCATCAGGTGGGCGGTGGTTGGTACGGATCGAAGACCTCGACGAAGCGCGCTGCATCCCCGGTGCGGCCGATGCGATTCTCAGAACGCTCGATCGCCACGGCCTGCAGTGGGATGAACTGACCTATCAACTCGATCGAATAGCGTCATATCGCGATGCGCTCGAGCGTCTTCGGCTCGGCGGCCATACCTTCGCCTGCACCTGCAGCAGAAGTCAGATTCAAGACAGCGCCATCTATCCTGGCACCTGCAGGCATCGCGTCGAATCGCTCGACCTACCTCATTCAATTCGGTTGAAGGTGCCCAGCGAGACGATCGGGTTCGACGATGAGGTTCAGGGTTACTACGCGCAGCGCCTCGACCGAGACGTTGGCGATTTCGTCATATCGAGGCGCGACGGTGTGTTCGCGTACCAGCTGGCGGTGGTCGTCGACGACGCAAGCCAGCGCGTAACGCAGGTCGTTCGCGGCGCTGATCTCCTCGACAACACGCCGCGCCAGTTGCTGCTGTTCCGGCTGCTAGGCGTACCCGCACCACGCTACGCCCACATACCGGTTCTTGCGGATCGCACTGGTCGGAAACTGAGCAAGCAGACGCTCGCCAACGCAGTGGATGAGCGTCCTGCCTCAAACAACCTGCAGTGGGTCCTCGCGCTGCTCGGGCACGAGGCGCCACGCGACCTCCACGGGGCCGAACCGCATGAGTTGCTCGCCTGGGCCGCCGACCAATGGAATCTCGCGCGAATACGCAGTGGTATAACCAACGCCGAATTCGTGTGCATCTGAAGTGCCTTTGCTACCATCAACGCCGTCTGCCTTGGGGGGCGGAGTTCTATGAGGCGAGTCTTATTGCTGGATCCCGATGTCGCGCGTCGTGACTGGCTTTGCCGTGGGCTTGCGGAACACGGATTTCTCGCTATCGGCATCAGTGACCGAGACGGTCTCGCCTCCATCGATCTTGCCGGCATCGATGCGGTAGTGAGCAGGGTCGACCTGCCATCCGGACGCGCGACACACCTGCGCGACCGGCTCGGCACGCTCCCGCTGATTCTGTTTACCGAAGACACCAGCGTCCGGCACGCCGTCGAAGCCATGCATCAAGGTGCGTCCGACTATCTCGTCATGCCGTTCGAACCGACGGAAATGATTGCAGCCATCAATCGCAGTTTCGAACGCGCACCGTCGCGCAGCGACGAGCGAGGCCAGCCTGCGATGGCGCTGATGGTCGGTCATTGCCCTGCGATGCTCGAGCTCTTCGAACGCATTCAGACCCTGGCGGAGACGCGCGGCGCGTTGCTCATCCAAGGCGAATCAGGCTCCGGCAAGGAACTGGTCGCGCGTGCACTGCACGCCGCAAGCCGGCGCCGCACGCGCCCGCTGATCTCGTTGAACTGCGCCACCATTCCGGCATCCTTGATCGAGTCCGAGCTGTTCGGCGATCGAGCCGGCACGAGCGATCACCGCCGCGGCCTGATCGAGGCAGCCGACGAAGGCACCTTGTTCCTCGACGAGATCAGCGCGCTGACGTTGGACGCGCAGGATCGCTTGTTGAGATTGTTGCAGGACGACGAGCTTCGCGCCGGTGGTCGGGCGCCGACCGGCACCGTTCAAGGCAACGGCTCGAACGTCGACGTACGCATCATCGCAGCGACGCATCGCGATCTCCGCCCACTCGTCGAAACGGGCCGCTTCCTCGAATCGTTATACATGCGCCTGCACGCCACTACAGTCACGGTGCCGCCGTTGCGCGAGCGCGGCCACGACGTAGTCGAACTCGCGAACTGGCTGTTGCGGCGCATATGCCACAAGCTCTCGAAGCCCGAACTGTCGTTGTCCGGTTCGGCGTTGGAGGCCATCAGCCGATACGATTGGCCGGGCAACGTCCGCGAACTCGAGAACGCGCTGGAGCGCGCCGTCATTCTCTGCGACGGCACGTTGATAGAAGGGGAACTGCTCGCGATCGATTCGACCAAAGCACAGCGCAGGGCACCGCAGCCGATCGGCGACGACACCGACATCGAGACGAGCATCGAGGGATACTTCGTCAAGTTCGTACTCGAACACCAGGATGCGCTGACCGAGACCGAACTGGCGAGCAAGCTCGGCATCAGCCGCAAGAGTCTCTGGGAACGGCGGCAGCGTTTGAACATTCCGCGAAAGCGCACCGGTACCCGCGCGCCGCGACGCGACAGCGAGCACTGACCCATCGCATCGCCCGATCTGATACCATTTCGGCTTCCGCTCACGTGAATCCAAAGCAGCTATGACGTCTTCCGACGGTCTCGCCTCGACGAGCGAGACCGGGCATTTCTCTGAACCTATGCGAATGGGGGAATCCGAACACGGCATCTCTGTCGAACTCGTCGACGCCGGTGCATTGAGCGTGGTGCAGGGTTTGCGTGAGGCGGGGTTCGATGCGTTCCTGGTCGGTGGTTGCGTCCGCGACATGCTGCTCGGGATAGCCCCAAAAGACTTCGACGTAGCCACCAACGCGACGCCCGAGGAAGTGCGGGACGTGTTCCGACGCTCGCGTCTGGTCGGTCGTCGGTTTCGGATCGCGCATGTTCGCTTCGGTCGCGAAACGATCGAAGTGTCCACGTTCCGACGACAGGTCGATGTGGACGACGATGACGTCGTACACAATCACAGTCGGCGAGAACTAAGGGACAAGGATTCGGCGCGATCGGTCGAAGGCATGATCCTTCGCGACAATGTCTACGGCGACATCCACGAAGACGCCTTTCGCCGCGACTTCACCATCAACGCCCTGTACTACGACCCGATCGACAAAACTCTGGTCGACTACGTCGGCGGCCTCGCCGACCTGCGCGCGCGGCGCCTCAAACTGATCGGGGACCCCAACGTGCGTTTCCGCGAAGATCCGGTGCGTATCCTGCGTGCCATTCGCTTCGCCACGAAACTCGGCTTCGATATCGAACGGGAAACCGACGACGCGATTCCCGGCGCGGCTTACATGATCAGCGCCGTGGCACCCGCGCGTTTATTCGACGAACTGTGCAAGCTGCTGCTGTCGGGCCATGCAACGGGCGCGTGGGAGTTGCTGCAAAAATACGAACTCGCCGACACGCTGTTCCCCGATCACAACACCTCAACGCGCAGTCTCGATCTGATCCGCAATGCGATGGAAGGCACCGATCTGCGCGTGCGCGAAGACAAGCCGGTCACGCCCGGTTTCCTCATCGCGGTGTTGTTGTGGGATTCGTATCGCGAGCGTCTCGCACAGCACAGCGACTCCATGCCGCTGGTCGAAGCGCGCGAGTCCGCGAGCGCCGAGGTGCTGCGCGACCAGAATGAAATTGCGGCGATCCCGCG
>JANLUG010000334.1:0-1123 GCA_031363335.1 Gammaproteobacteria bacterium | reverse complement strand
CGCGTCAAGCCTCCACCTCCGCCGGACTACAGCGCTCATACCTCCACGGGAATCGAAGCGCGACTAGCTGGGGCAGGTCGTCTTGTTGACGACCTGATCGTTTGCAACCGATTCCAGGTGAATCGGAAAGCCCCACAAACGGTGCAGGTGCTTCAGCACTTCGTCGGTTCCGCCGTTCAGGGTGCGGCGATGGTGTTGCGTATGACGCAACGTAAGACTGCGATCGCCGCGGATATCGGCGGCGACGATCTGGATGTTCGGTTCGCGTTCGCTCAGGTTGTATTGGCTCGCGAGAAGTTCGCGGACACGGCGATAACCGCTCGCATCGTGAATCGCCGCAATCTCCAGTTCCGCTTCTTCATCGTCGTCGACGACACCGAACAGACGTAGATCACGCATCACCTTCGGCGACAGGAACTGCAGGATGAAACTCTCGTCCTTGAAGTTGCGCATCGCGTGGTCGAGCACTTCGAGCCAGGGCGCACCCGCGAAATCGCGGAACCACTCGCGGTCTTCGTCGGTCGGATGCTCGCAGATCCGTCGCAGGTCGGTATACATCGCATACCCGAGCGCATACGGATTGATACCGCGATAGTACGGGCTGTCGAAGCTCGGCTGGTAGATGACTCCGGTATGCGACGTGAGGAACTCCATCATGAACGCGTCGGTGACTTTGCCTTCGTCGTAGAGCGCGTTCAGCAACGTGTAGTGCCAGAACGTGGCCCAACCCTCGTTCATCACCTGCGTCTGTCGCTGCGGGTAGAAATATTGCGCGATCTTGCGAACGATCCGCACGATTTCGCGCTGCCAAGGCTCGAGCAGCGGCGCGTTCTTTTCGATGAAATACAGCAAATTCTCTTGCGGGTCTTTCGGGAACTGCTCGTCGTCGCGCTCGCTCATCTCTCGCGCGCGCGGCACCGTTCGCCACAGATCGTTCAGATTCCGCTGAATATACTCGGCGCGTTCGCGCTGACGGCGACGCTCTTCCTCGGGCGACACCGGATGCGGCCGCTTGTATCGGTCGACACCGTGATTCATCAATGCGTGGCAGGAGTCGAGCACCTTCTCGACTTCCTCTACGCCGTACCGTTCTTCGCATTGACTCAGATACTGCTTCGCGAAC
>JANLUG010000155.1:0-3784 GCA_031363335.1 Gammaproteobacteria bacterium | reverse complement strand
GGGGTAACTTTTGGGGTAACTCCCAACTGCCAGAACACTTCAACCCTTGATTCTTGCAGCCTTCCGAGGCGTATTCGGTAGCACCCGTAGCTACCATTAAGTCAACAGGTTATGCGCACGATAGCTGATGCGCTCGCCAATATTCCACCAGCTCTTTGGAAGCCAAATGGGCCTAGAGTTCGACACGGTACGTCGGATGAAATCTGCACACGTTCGGCGTTCGCTGGCGTCACTTCTCGATGTGTGAACCGGCGTGAATCCGTCGCCGCCGGCTGAACAATTCGCGATCGAGGCCGCACACCGATTTGTCGCCGCGCATGTGCAGCCGAATGTCGTTGCCTGGGACCAGGGGCACGCGGACACACGCATGCTGTTTCCCGAAGCTGCCACTGCTGGACTACTGAGCCTCGAAGTGCCTTTGCAGTATGGCGAACAAGGCCTGAGCTTCGACTGCAAGTGCCGCGTGGCCGAGGCTCTCGCAGCTGCGGACTTCGGTGTGGCGATGGCGGTAGTCAACAGCCACAACGTAGCCAATCACCTGGCACGCACAGCAGCGCCCCGAGTGGCGCGCCGGTACGTTCCCGCCTTGCTCGCCGGCCAGCGTGCCGGCTGCACGGCACTGACCGAGCCGGGTGCTGGGTCGGACTTCTCTGCGATCAGCACAGCCGCGCGCAGGGTTGGTGACGGCTGGCAGCTCGATGGCGAGAAAACATGGATCGTGAACGCCTCGCACGCCGACGTGATGGTGGTCTATGCGCAGACTGACCCTGACGGTCGGGCAGAGGGGATTGCCGCGTTCGTCGTGGACGGCACCCGCGACGGCTTTGTCCGCAACCCGCGGCTCGACAGCGGCGCCGCGCGCGGAATCGATGCCGGGGGCTTCCGGCTGCACGGATATCGAGCGCTCCACGAGGAACTGTTGCATCCGCCGGGTGATGCCTTCAAGGCCGCGCTCAAGTCGATCAATGGCGCCAGAGTTTACGTCGCTGCCATGTGCTGTGGCATGGTCGCGCAGTGTCTTCGAATCGCCGGCGACTACGGTTCGCAGCGACGCAGCTTTGGTAAATCACTTCACGAGCACCAGGGCTGGCGATGGAACCTGGCGGATGCCGCGATTGACGTCGAGGCTGCGCGATTGCTGGTTGGTGCCGCGAGCGACTGTATCGACAGCGGCCGCGACGCTCAGGCCGCTGCGGCTCGAGCCAAGGTATTCGCTACCCGGATGGCAGGCCGGCATATCGCTGCACTGCTGCATGCCATGGGCGCCGAAGGCCTGCGTGAGCAGCGTCCTTTTTTACGCCACCTTGCCGCGGCGCAGGTCGCTGCATTGGTTGACGGCTCGACGGAGATGCTGCTCGAGCGCATCGCGAAGGACTTGCGCAAGACCTGATCGGCAATGCGATTCCACAGTTTGACCGACGCAGTTACCTTGTGCGGGCTGCCGCTTCGAATACATAGGGCGCAAGCGTCGTCTGCGTCTCGATACGGTACTTGTGCCAGCGATTTCCGCCGAGGATAGGCGAAGCAAAGAGGCCGCAACCCTTGGCCTTGGATCGCATTGACCTTGTTTGCCGACTCATTCGGGCCATTGCTCTACCTGCTAACCAACGACAGCCGCGAGCCCCCAAGATGATCCATCGCTAACGGACCTTCAGAGGTGCGGAAGCGCGGCGTCCCTGCAATTCGCTAGCCATTGCCGCGACGCACGGTCTCAGACCACGATTCGCCTGCCGCCGCACGAGAGCTGCGGTCGTCCGCTCGATGAAGTCACGATCAGGTAAGTATTCGCTCATGAGGCACTCGAGCGAAGCTGACCGACAAGCCACCGAGGGCCCAGTACCAGGAGCTCCGCTCCCGCTTCGTTTCGAGCTCACGCATCCAAGCCTCGAGCTCGTCCTCGATCCACGCGACAGAACGCGGACCGAGCTTAACGGGTTTCGGCGCGATCCCCTGGGCCATGAGTGCATACCAGGTCGAGCGTGGTACGCCGGTTTTGATGCGTCGATCGCGTTCCCTGATGAGTCGCATGCCAGTCTCCTGCTGAACAATCGCAGGCATGCTAGGACCGACGCGGCGTTTGATCGATGGAAAACCCGATCATCGGGCGGCGTGATTAATTCGGCCCCGGTGTTGAGCGGCGATCACCCTGCCGCAGTTGTCGATTCATAACCCACATTTCTTAAACGAAGTTCGGATCTGCGGAGTATCGACAATGTTGCGCCGGGTGCGCTCGCAGGATATTGTATCGACATTGACGATACTTCGGAGAGGCGAGCATGCGCGTGACTGTCAAGAAATGGGGCAACAGCGCCTCGGTGCGCATCCCTTCCGCCGTCATGAGGGCGGCACGTTTGAGCCTCGACGAAACCGTGGATGTCCGCGAAGAAGGCGGCCGCATCGTCATCGAGCCGATCCGCCCACGCCAATATGACCTTGCACAACTGCTGGCCGGCATTACGCCGGAAAACCTGCACGCCGAAGTCGACTTCGGCGCACCCACAGGCAAAGAAGCCCTCTAAATGGCGCGTCGCTACGTGCCCGAAGCCGGCGACGTTGTGTGGCTAAACTTCGACCCCCAGACCGGACACGAGCAATCGGGACACCGGCCGGCACTGGTCGTCAGTAGCTCGGCCTACAACGGCAAGACCGGACTGATGCTCTGTTGCCCCATGACGACGCAGGTGAAGGGTTATCCCTTTGAGGTGACGATCGCTGGCGCTCGCGCAGGTGCGGCGTTGGCAGATCAGGTCAAAAGCCTGGATTGGGTTGCACGCAAGGCGCGACACAAAGGCAAGGTATCGAGCGCCGAACTGCGCGAGGTCAGGGCCAAGATCGCCGCTCTGGTAGGTCTTGCAGATGCCAACTAATTGACTATGGCGCGCTGCCTCAACGATTCAACCTTGCCATTCTGATCGGCCTTGAGGCTGTCAAGGTAGTCGGCTCACGCCTGCATCATGTTGCGTCGCTCGGCGAGGCGTTCGGCGCGGCTGTATGCCGACCTCACCTTGTCGGTAGGCACGTGCGCGAGTTGTCGCTCGATGACGTCCGCCTTGTATCCGAGCTCGTTCAATAGCGTAGATGCGGTAGTTCGAAATCCGTGCGGCGATGCTTCCTCCTTGCTGACACCCAAACGCCGCAGAGCCGCGCCGATCGCCGCATCGGATAGACACCGATCCGGCGTGCGCAAACCCGGAAACAAATACTTGCTGTAGCTCGTCAGCGGTCGAAGCTCGCCCAACCGGACAGCGAAGCAGACGCTCAATCACTGCAATAGCGACATCAAAGAACCGTGCAATGTCGCAATGACCGCCAAGGTCATCGGTTCATCGTCGAGATATCGGACCCTCGATCCATTCATTCAAACCGGGCGTTCGCCCCTCTTTGCTACCGAGATCGAGCGAGCGCCAATTGGCGATCACGAGATCATCCATCAACCCCGCGGCTCCGCCGCATCATCCAAAGGAGGTAATTCGCAGAAAACCACATTCGAGATCAGACCTGACTGTGTAGGTCCGTTGGTACTGTCGCTGATGTTCTCTTCAACCGAAGATGCTCTGCGTCGCCGGATATCGGCACTGTTCGGGTCAGGGAGTGGTGTCCCACGATCATTACCGTGAAAGCGGAACTCGATCAGCTACGGCTGCCGAGTCGATCAGAAACACTAACCAACACGTTCGAACACCGTAAGACCTGAACGACCAACAGTTCGCGAATCAAGCGGAGTCGGTGGCAGCCGACCGGGCAATTCGGCGGCGTCTAAGCGCGTGCCGCTCGGTCCACCAAA
>JANLUG010000132.1:0-8792 GCA_031363335.1 Gammaproteobacteria bacterium | reverse complement strand
TGGTACGACGCCGAACTGAAGGCAATCGGCTGCGCGAACCGCACCGTCCATCTCGAAGCCTACATATTCCGGCGCGGCGAGGTGGCCGACGCGGTGCTCGCAGCGTTGTGCGAACGCGCGACAACCGGTGTGCGGGTGCGGGTGATCGTCGACGCCATCGGCAGTCTCGTTACGCCCCGCCACTACTTTGCGCGTCTCGTTCAAGCCGGCGGCTCGGTGCACCGCTATCACCCGCTTCGCCCTGCAACGTTTCGCCGCTGGAACAACCGTACGCACCGCAACCTGTTGGTGATCGACGGTGAGGTTGCGTTCATCGGCGGCGCCGGCGTCGCCGATCATTGGAGCCGCGCCGAACCCGCGCCGTGGCGCGATTGCGTGCTCAACGTGACCGGGCCGATCGTTGCCGGACTTCAAGCGGTATTCGCCGAGAACTGGCTGGAATGTGCCGGCGAGTTGCTCGTCGATGGCGATAGCTACGCCGAACCCGCCATCGCAAGTGCGACCGACGTTGCGGGCATCGTCATCGGCAGCACGCCCACGGCCGGGCGTTCGACGCGCGCGCGGATCCTCGTACAACTGCTGCTCGCATCGGCGCGCGAGAGCATCGAGCTCTGCTCTCCGTACTTCGTCCCCGACGTCGGTATTCGGCACGAGCTATTGGCTGCGCGCGCGCGCGGCGTGCGGATTCGCATCATCGCCGGCGGGCCGTACGGCGATCACGGCCTCGTCCGACGTGCTGGCCGACGCCGCTACGGACCATTGCTCGAAGCGGGCATCGAGATTGCCGAATATGCCACGCGCATGATGCATGCGAAGGTACTGATCATCGACGGGCGCTGGGTGCTGCTCGGCTCGTCGAACATCGATCATCGCTCGTTTGGACTAAACGACGAAGTCAACATCACCGTGCTGAGCGATGCGTTGGGCTCGCAACTGCGCGCGGCTTTCGAGCAGGACATCGCCCACAGCGACATGCTGGACCTCGCGAAGTGGCGGCGCCGATCGTGGAGCGAGCGGATCCTGGCAACGCTGGGGCGCGTCACCGAACGCCATCAATGACGCTCGGGGGAACGGTCGTTCAGTGATTCAGCTTAAACGAAACGCCGAAGTCCCACAGGTTCGCGACGTGTGCCGAGTCGGTACCGCCATCGGAGAATCGATCCATCGCGAATGCCGTGGCGGTATCGGTCTTCAGAATGCGCCAGCCGTGCTGGTGAACGCAGTTGATCGCGATGCGTTCCGCATCGGCGAAGGTCTTGCCCAGCGCGAACACCGTGCAGTAGCGGATGTTGTCGACCCAGGCGTAAGCGTCGTAGCCGTGGCGGACGCGATAAATGAACAGGTAGACGTTACCTTCCAGCTGCGCGCGGGCGCGCGATTGCACTGAACCGGTCCTGATCGTCGCCGGATGCACCATTTCAGCGCGCGCCGTTTCCGATTCGACCGTCGTGAGAGCCTTGTCTTCCGTCAACGAGCCCAGCATTGCCATGTTCGTCGTCCCAAGATCCACCACACCGCCGGAAACTTAGCAATTCGCGTGCCGTATTGCAGCACGTGTAAATGCCTCGAGGGCGCGTTGTCTTGCGGCCGCGTGGTCGACGATCGGCGCCGGATAACCTTCGGCGCCGCCGAACCGCCACGGTTCGAAGATCGCGGACGCGTCGTATGAGGCTAGCTCAGGAACCCAGCGGCGCACGAACGCGCCGTCCGGATCGAACTTCTTTGCCTGCGTGACCGGATTGAAGATGCGGAAGTACGGCGCGGCGTCCGTGCCCGTCGACGCGCTCCACTGCCAGCCGCCGTTGTTCGCCGCGAAATCGCCGTCGACCAACAGATCGATGAAGTGGCGCTCGCCCTGGCGCCAGTCGATCAGCAGGTGCTTCGTCAGGAACATCGCCGTCAACATCCGCAGGCGGTTGTGCATCCAGCCGGTTCCCGCGAGCTGCCGCATCGCCGCGTCGACCAGCGGATAGCCGGTGCGTCCAGCCTTCCATGCCGCCAGCCCTGCCGGATCGTCTCGCCAACGCACGCGCTCGGCCGCCGGTCGAAATGCGTTGCCGCGACTGAGGTCAGGGAATGCAGCGGTGACGTGGGCATAAAACTCGCGCCAGATCAGTTCGCTGATCCATGTGGTTACGCCGACGTCACCGTTTGCGAGCGCGTCGCCGTTACGCTGACGCGCCATGGCGATGCAGCGGCGCGCGGAAATCGCACCGACCGCAAGATACGGGGACAGGCGACTGGTGCCGTCGCGATCCGGCCGGTCGCGCTCTGCGTGATAGCGCCGCAACGCGCCGTCCGTGAAATCGGTGATCCGTTGCAGCGCGGCCGCTTCGCCGCCGGGCCACAACTGCGCGAGTCGCTCGACTCCCACGCGGCCCAACGTGCGCGGTGCGGCATCCGCCACCACATCGATCTTCGGTTGTCGTCGCGGCAACGCCAGCGGTTGCAGCAAGCCTTCGTCGGCCAACGCAAGCCATCGCCGTTTGAACGGGGTGAACACGGTGTACGGCGCACCCGCAGCGGTCAGCACCTGACCCGGCGCGATCACCACACCGCCGCTGAAACGGCGGAATGCGATACCTGCGGCGCCGCATCGCGCGTCCGCATCCGCATCGCGGCGCTGCTCGTCGAGCGGATATTCGTCGTTACACATCACGGCGTCGGCGCCGTGCGTTCGCGCCAGTCGGACGATTTCCGCAGGCTGTGCGTCGAAACGGCCGACCGTCCGGATCAGCAGCGGAATATTCAGCGCCGTCAGCGAGCGAGACAGCGCCGCCAACGTTCGCAACACGAACGCGCGTCGATTCGCGCCGACACCGTGCGACGCCATTTGCGCGGGCGCGCATAGATATACGGCGATGGCGCTGCCGCGGTCGCACGCGGCGGCAAGGGCCGGGTTGTCGTCGACGCGCAGATCGTTGCGGAACCACACCAGTGTGCGCAGATGCGGCGGTCGCGGCGCTTTCACAATCCTCGCCGCAGTCCTGCCGCGGGCGGATGCGGTTCGAGATAGATCTGTTCCAGCGCGTAGCTGTCGGCCGAGCGACGCAGGTGATGCCGCAACAGCGTCAGCGGCGCCAGCAACGGAATCTCCCCGCGGCGGTAACTGTGGATCAGTTCGGCGAGTTCCTGGCGCGTCGTCGAATCGAGTTCGTCTTTCACGTAACCCTGCAAATGCTGCAGCACGTTCGCGTGGCCGCCGCGCGTCGCCGGACGCGCAAGCCCACGCATCAGCACGAGCAGGTATGCATCGGCCAGTAACGCCAAATCGCCGGACAGGTCGGCCAGCAGTCGGCCGGCTTCCTTGTAGTGCACCACGCTGTGCGCCATCAGCAGATATTTGTACGCGCTGTGAAACGCAATCAGCCGCGCCGCCGTGAGTCCGGATGTAACGAGCCGCCGCCAATGCGCGAACGCAAAGACCCGCATGACAAAATTCTCGCGCAGCACCGGATCTTCGAGCCGGCCGCTCTCCTCCACCGGCAATTCAGGTCGCGCCTTGACGATCTCGGCAGCGAAGATACCGCGGCCGTGACCGTTCGGCGGTACGCCCGCGCCCGTGTACACCTTGACGCGAAACAAGCCGCACGTCGGCGAACTCTTCATGAAGATGTAGCCGCACACGTCGGTCAAAGACGGTGTGATGTCGCGCGCGTAATTGCGCAGCCGGTCGGTCACGTCCACGGTCGGATCCTTCACCCCTCGTGCCCGCGGCGACTCGATGTCACCCACCAGGCGGATCGGATCGCGCGGCACACCCATACCGATCGCGAGTTCCGGACATATGCCGCGCAACTCGAACAGACCTGCGAGTTGTTCGTGACACAAGGAAGAGCGTTTATGACCGCCGTCAAAGCGGACTTCAGACCCGGTCAGGCAGTCGCTGACGGCAACGATGAGGGGTGGCAACGGGCGGTCGGGCAGATCATGCAACGACGAAGTCCCAAAGCGCATCGGCACCGCCGGAGGCAATTCGCCGGCCGATGCGTTGCTGCCAGTAGTTTTCGCGGCCGAACTCGTCGCGCCATCCAAGCAAACGGCGCGTGAAGTGATTCAGCTGGTGCTCGTGCGTGAAGCCCATCGCGCCGTGTACTTGATGGGCGATTTCAGACGCGATCCCGGCCGCCTCACCGACGCGCGCCTTCGCAACGGCGACCTGAATCGGGAAGCGCGCGGTATCGAGCGCGGCAATCGCGGCGTCCGTCGCGCGCAGCGCGGCCGCAACCTGGCCCGCGAGCAATGCGAGACTGTGCTGAATGGCCTGGAAATTGCCGATCGGGCGGCCGAATTGTTTGCGCTCCTTCGTATAGTCGAGCGACAGTTCGAGCACTCGTTCCAACGCGCCTGACATCAACGCGGCTCGCGACAGCGCCATCCACTCGAATACGCGCGCCACATCGATTCCCGCCGGCGCGCCGCAACGGCCCGGAACCCCGAGAAACCGCACGTCGTCGCGCGCCTCACCGGCGATGTTGGCGTGTTCGGTGACCTCGCAATCGGAGATGTCGAGAATGACGACCTCGAGCGGATCGCCGATCACATAACAAATGCGTTCCATCGACCGCGCCCACGGCACACCGACGAGCGCGACGTTAACTTCGCCGCCTTCCGCGCTGTGCGAGTCGGCAATGCCGAGACTGAGGCGTCCGGCGAAGGCGCCGCACTCGGTTGCGCCCATCAGATGATTCGCGATCAGTGCTTCGGCCAACGGCACCGGCAGCGCGTGACGGCCCGCGACACGCAACAAGCGAAACGCATCCGCCAGCGTGCCGCCGCCGGCGGAGCTCGCCAGCATCGGCAGGCCGTTCTCGGCGACCACGTCCCACAACTGCGCGGCGTAGTGGCCCTGCTCCGCTCGGTCGAGCAGGGCCTTGTTGCAGTGATCGGCGAACATCCGCTGCGCGGTATCGAGAACGAGTTGGGTGGTATCCATCAGCGCAACCCCAGCCCGCGTGCGATCACGCCGCGCAGAATTTCACGCGTGCCGCCGCGGATCGTGAATGCCGGCATGTGCAGCAGCGTCTGCGCGAGCGTCGCGCGAAAGCGGTGATCGGATGCCGCGTGCGGCGCGGCGAGGCGCGCGATCTCGGGCAACTCTTTCTCGAAGTCGTTGCCGAGCGCTTTGACGAGTGCCGCCTCGACCGCGGGACTCGAGCCTGCCTGCAGCATGCCCGCCACCGAAATCGACATCTGTCGCAACGTCATCAGATGTGCCGCGAGGCGGCCGATCACCGCCGCCTGATGATCTGTGGGTGAGGGTCCGGTCACTCGAACGAATTCCACCAGCACGCGGAAGGCCGACAGGAACCGCTCCGGGCCGCTGCGTTCGTACGAAAGTTCGCTGGTGACCTGCTCCCAACCGTTACCCGGGCGGCCGACGACCTGATCGTCGGGCACCAGACAATCGGTGAACACCACTTCGTTGAAGTCTTCGTCGCCCGCCATGTTTCGGATCGGCCGGACCCGCACGCCGTCGGCGTGTAGATCGATGATCAACTGGGTGAGACCTTCGTGCCGGCTCTGGCCGGGCGCGTCGGTCCGCACGAGCGCGATGATGAAGTGGTTGCGGTGCGCATCGGTCGTCCAGACCTTCGTTCCATTCACGACATAACCGCCGTCGACTTTGCGCGCACTCGTCCGCACCGATGCGAGGTCCGAACCCGAATCGGGCTCGCTCATACCGATCGAGAAGTAGCTTTCGCCGCGTGTGATCGGCGGCAGGAACCGCTCGCGCTGCGCTTCGGTGCCGTAGCGCAGCAGCAGCGGACCGCTCTGCCGATCTGCGATCCAATGCGCGCTGACCGGCGCGCCGGCCGCCAGCAGTTCTTCCGTGACGACATATCGTTCGAAGAAGCTGCGTTCGCCGCCGCCGTAACGGCGCGGCCACGTCATGCCGATCCAGCCGCGTTTGCCGAGTGCCGCCGAAAAAACTTCATCATGGCCGTGGTTGAAATCGGAATCGGGAAGCGCTTCGCGCGGCTGATTCGAGCGCAGGAACGCGCGCACCTCGGTGCGCAGCGCTTCCGCCTCCGGGGGCAGGCCGATGTCGTCGAACCGCAAGCCTTCCAACAAACGATCTCGCTAGAAAAAACGCCCGGTTACGGTAGCGGTGCGGTCCGCCCAATGCAAACCGCATGCGCGGATCTGAGGGGTTTGCGCACTTGCGGAGGAAGGCCGCGCCGCTAACATACAAACACGCTCCATAGACAGAAGTGCCGCGATGTCCGACAAGCCGAGCTATCTCAAAGTGCTGAACGCGATCGCCGTCGGCGAGGCGCGCGGTCATGCCTTGTTCGACGCATGGGCCAAGACGACGACCGACGCCGAACTCGCGGCCACATTGAAGGTGGTCGCGATCCGCGAATGCGAGCACGCAGCCGTCTTCGCGAAGCGCCTTTGTGAACTTGGTTACGACGTTCGCGAAAAGCCCGCTGAGGATTTCGATGCGCGGCTGCAAAAACTTCGATCGGACGCATCCGACACGGAGAAATTCGAAACGGTGTTCGGATACGGCCGCGCGCGCGGCGACGAAGGTCTCGACGGCATCTTCGCCGACACGTCGATCGACCCGCTCACCGGCAAACTGCTCGGCCGTTTTATTGCCGAGGAACGCGACACGCAGCGCCGCCTGCAGACCGCTTACGAGCGGGTCAAGTCGACGACGATCGACGACGTAGGTCTCGAGCAGATCTCGCAGCGGCTCGAACGACTAACCCGAACCATCGAAGAACTCAAAGTGCTGCGCCAGAAGAGGCGCTGATCGGTGGGTGACTTCGACGATCGATTCGCACCGGTACTGCGCGAGATCGAGCGTCGATGCGGCGTCGCCGGCAGCTTCGTCGACAAAGACCTGTTTCGCGTCAACATCGCCACGTTATGGGCGAACATCGTGCTCGATCCGGCGGAAGCCGGCTTGACCGACGACGAAATGGAGCCGCTGCACGACTTCCTGAATCAGGCGATCGAGCCGGTGCTCGGCCGCGAGCAAACGTTGACGGAGTGCTTCCGCTTCATCAACAGCAAGGCCGGCGAGCAGGCGATGGACCGATGCCACCTGACCACCACGCATCGACAGATGTTGCTGTACTTCTGTTCGATGATCCTCGACCCGGTCGGCCACCGCCGCTGGGCAGACACGCAACGAGAGCAACTGACGTAGGTGAATCATGAGTGAAACAACCACAACGCCCGACCATACAACTGCCGACCTAATCATTCCTGACCCCTACACGATTCCGTTAGATCGTATCAACGTCGCGCAAGCGGCGTTGTTCCAACGCAACCTGCAAGGGCGTTACTTCGAGCGGCTGCGCAAAGAAGATCCGGTTCACTACTGCGCAGATAGCCCGTTCGGCGCGTATTGGTCGGTGACAAAGTTCAAAGACATCATGCACGTCGACACGCATCACCAGGTGTACTCGTCGGAAGGCGGTATCACGCTGGGGCCGCCGGTGACGATGCAGGAATCGCAGATGATGCGCACACCGATGTTCATCGCGATGGATCCGCCGAAGCACGATGTCCAGCGCGCCACCGTGAGCCCGGTGGTAGAGCCGCGTAATCTGGCGACGCTCGAAAGCACCATCCGCGAGCGCGCCGCGAACATTCTCGATGCGTTGCCGCGCAACGAGCCTTTCAACTGGGTAGAACGCGTATCGATCGAACTGACGACGCAGATGCTCGCGACGCTGTTCGATTTTCCGTTCGAGGACCGCTACAAGCTCACGCGCTGGTCCGACGTGGCAACGGCCGCGCCCGGTTCGGGCATCGTCGAATCGAACCAGCAGCGCCGTGACGAACTGATGGAGTGTCTCGCCTACTTCACGCGGTTGTGGAACGAGCGCGTCAACGCGCCGCCCGGGAACGACCTCATTTCGATGCTGGCGCACGGCACATCGACACGGAACATGCCGCCAATGGAATACCTGGGCAACCTCATCCTGCTGATCGTCGGCGGCAATGACACGACGCGCAATTCGATCAGCGGCGGAGTGCTCGCGCTGAACGAGAACCCACAGCAGTATCAGAAGTTGCGCGACGACCTATCGCTGATTCCGCGCATGGTGCCGGAGATCATCCGCTGGCAGACACCGCTCGCTTATATGCGCCGCACCGCGTTGAGCGACACTGAACTGGGCGGCAAGCAGATCAAAACGGGCGACAAAGTGCTGATGTGGTACATCTCGGGCAACCGCGACGAAGAAGCGATCGAACAACCCGATGCATTCATCATCGATCGCCCTACGGCGCGCCATCATCTGTCGTTCGGCTTCGGCATCCACCGCTGCATGGGAAATCGGCTCGCCGAGATGCAACTGCGCGTGTTGTGGGAAGAAATCATGAAGCGCTTCCGCCTCATCGAAGTGGTTGGGGAACCCGTCCGAACGTTCTCCGCGTTCGTGCATGGCTACACGCATCTGCCGGTGAAGGTCCACGCCGCCTAGCGCCGATCGAGACGCTTTCGCAAATCACATCGCCGGCGGTCCTTTCGGCATCGTCGCCTTCATCGCGCGTTGGAACGCCGGCCGCGCCGCCATCCGTTGCATGAAGTCGGCCACCGCCGGGAACTGATCGAGATACTGCTTCTCCCCGCTCAGTATCTCCTTGACGTTGAAGTCCGCGCCGGCGGCGATCGGCGCACCGAGCTTGAGCGCGAACTGCATCATGATGTCGGCGGCGGTGAATTGAGCGCCGGCAAAGTACGGCCGTGCGCTAAGCGTGTTCTGCGCGTAATGCATGATGCGCTGCGAACCTGTCCGCGAGCCGGCGAGCCCCGGCAGCTTCATCGG
>JANLUG010000074.1:0-1172 GCA_031363335.1 Gammaproteobacteria bacterium | reverse complement strand
GCACCGATGCCGCCGCCCAACGTATTGGCCGACACTTTCGCTACGCCGAAGCTGACCGTTTCACCGACGTTCGTACCAATCTGAACGCTCGACGAGAAATTGCCGTCGAATATCTTGCGACCGTTGAAGTTCGTTTGGTCGCTGATGCGGCTGATCTCGTCGATCAGCTGCTGTGCTTCTGCGTTCAACGCCTGGCGGTCGGTGTCGCTGTTCGTCGCGTTGGCCGACTGCAGCGACAGTTCGCGCAGACGCTGCAGGCTGTCGGTCATCGCACCGAGCGCGCCTTCAGCCGTTTGTGCCAGGGAGATTCCGTCGCCGGCATTTCGCATGGCAACGTTCAAGCCCCTCACTTGCGCGGTGAATCGAGTGGAAATCGCCAACCCTGCGGCGTCGTCTCGTGCGCTGTTGATACGAAGACCCGAAGACAGCCGCCCCAGAGCTTGCAAGTTCGCATTCTGAGTGGTGTTCAGGTTTCGTTGCGCAATCAACGAACCGATGTTGGTGTTGATAATCTGAGCCATCGTCTTACTCCAATTGCTAACCGGTCTTGGTCAAAGGAACCGTTTGGTTTCGGAAGTCCCTTCGCAAATGAGGGGTACTCAGAACCAGTTAACGGCGGGTGTCCGGACTTCTTTAGTGGATTGTCAGCAAATCGTTGGAGGGAGCAGGCGATCAATGTTTCAGCAGCGTGCACCGGTCACATTTTCTTTTTGTTACCGTCGGTATCATGCGGCCGCTTGAATGTTCCGCAAGATACTGAGCACCGAACCATGACCGCGTTAACCGAAGAGAATCGCCCAACGACGACTGAGAGCCGCGACGAAGAAACGTCGGCGGAGCATCGCCGCCAGCAGATCCAGCATCATCGCGCGAAGCGACTCGACCGGCGTGATCCGTCGCGCACGCTTGCTAACAAGCGCGCACGTCACGAGATCCTGTCTAGAGTCTAAGACCCGCGCTTCGATTCCCGGTGGAGGCGGAGGCTTGCCGCGCTGGACACGCTCAAGCCGTCCCTGGGCGCTCTCCCATGCGCCATCCATGGCGCAAGAGGGTCCTGCGCATCAAGCCTCCACCTCCACCTGATAACGGCGTGTCCACCTAACGTTGTAGGTTTTGCCAATAGTGCCTGACCCGATATCCCTGAATGGAGTCGCGGGTGACTGGGGCGAGCG
>JANLUG010000067.1:0-3437 GCA_031363335.1 Gammaproteobacteria bacterium | reverse complement strand
GTCGCGCAATGGTTCGCCGAACAGGAACGGGTCCTGCGGCACGAATGCGATCTGCGAGCGCAGTTGTGACAACGGATAGTCGCGCACGTCGTGACCGTCCACCAGGATCGTGCCGGGCGGCGGATCGAGCAGGCGCACGAGCAGCTTCAGCAGCGTCGTTTTGCCGGCGCCGACGCGGCCCATGATCGTGATCGACTCGCCGGGGTGCACCGTCAGCGACACGTCGTTCAATGCCGGATCGCGCTTCGAGTCGTAGGCGAAGCTCAAGCGCCGGAATTCGATCGTGCCGCGAATCTGCAACGGCGTGTCACCGGTTGGCCGGTCGTCGATCTCGGGCGCCAGATCGAATACTTCGAACAATCTGTCGGACGCCACGGCCGCGCGTTGGAACAGGTTGACGATGAACCCCGCGACGCGAAACGGCTGCACGACCATGTTCACGTACATGAAGAACGCCGTGAACGTGCCGACCGTGATGGCACCCGACAGCACGAGGCTGCCGCCGTAGCCGAGAATGACGATCGAACAGACCGCAGCCAGCGACGGCATCCACGCCGCCATCAATGAGTTGATCTGCGCCTGGCGATAGAATGACTCGGAGTAGCGTTGATTCGTGACGGCGAAGCGCCGGGTTTCATTCTCTTCCTGCACCATCGCCTGAATCGTTCGAATGCCGGACAGATTCTCCTGCACGTGCGTGCCGAGATCGGACATGCGGTCCTGCACGTCGCGCGACGACACGCCCATCTCGCGCGATACATACCATGCGTAGAGGAATACGAACGGCAGCGGCGGCAGGATCAACGCCGTCAGCGTCGGCGACAGATACAACATGAAGCTGAAACCGACCACGGTTGCAAAGACGAGTACCACGAGCAGGATGCTGCCCATCGAGATGAGGCGCTGGACCAGGCTGATGTCGGCGATGGCGCGCGTCATCATGTCGCCGATGGTGAACTGCGAGAAGAAGCGCGCCCCTTGACGCTGCAGTTGGGCGTATAGCTGCGCGCGCAGATCGAAGGCGACGTTCAAACCAACCCGGCGAACCAGTATCCGGGCCTGCGTGACCACCGCGAAGCGCGCGACCACCGCCGCCACGATGCCGATCACCGGAACCAATACGTCGCTGGAGCCTGCCGCGATCGTATCGATGCCCTTCTTCAGGAACAGCGGTATCGCGGCTTCGAAGATCCGCGCGACCAGAAACGCGAAGATGCCCGCGCCGAGCAGAGCGCGATACGGCGTCAGGAACGATTTGAGCCGAAGCAACGAGCGGAACATCTCTCCCCTTGATCAACTTACCCGCGCGACTGGAATCCGTCGTCAGAAGCTCGCGCTGTGCGGCACCCGCGGAAATGGAATCACGTCGCGGATGTTCTCCATCCCGGTCACGTACAGAACGAGGCGTTCGAGGCCGAGTCCGAAGCCGGCGTGCGGCACCGAGCCGTAGCGACGCAGGTCGCGATACCACCACAGTTCCTCGCCGAGACCGTGTTCGGCCATCCGCGCGTCGAGCATCGCAAGGCGTTCCTCGCGCTGACTGCCGCCGATGATCTCGCCGACGCCCGGCACGAGAACGTCCATCGCCGCGACGGTCCGACCGTCGTCGTTGAGGCGCATGTAGAACGCCTTGATGTCTTTCGGATAGTTCACGACCACGACCGGTCCGCCGACGTGGCGCTCGGTCAGGTAGCGCTCGTGTTCCGACTGCAGATCGAGTCCCCAATCCACCGGAAACTCGAAACGTTCGCCGCATTTCTTCAGTACGTCGACCGCCTCGGTGTAGTCCATGCGCACGAAAGGCGTCTTGATCAGATGCTCGAGTCGCGTGATGGCCTGTTTGTCGATCCGGTCCGCGAAGAACGCCATGTCGTCGGGTCGCTCTTCGAGAACCTGTTTGAAGACCGTCTTCAGAAAATCCTCTGCAAGATCGGCGTTCGCAGAAAGATCCGCGAAGGCGACTTCCGGTTCGATCATCCAGAACTCGGCGAGATGCCGGCTCGTATTTGAATCTTCGGCGCGGAACGTCGGCCCGAACGTGTATACCTTCGACAGCGCGAGACAATAACTCTCGACGTTGAGCTGGCCCGATACGGTGAGGTATGTCTGACGGCCGAAGAAATCCTGCTCGAAGTCGACGGCGTTGCCGATACGCGGAGGATTCAATGCATCGAGCGTGCTGACGCGAAACAGTTGCCCCGCCCCTTCGCAATCGCTGGCGGTGATGATTGGCGTGTTGACCCACACGAAGCCGTGCTGATGAAAGTAACGATGCACGGCCTGCGTGATCGAGTTGCGCACGCGCGCGATCGCACCGAACGTATTCGTCCGTGGTCGCAGATGCGCGACGGTACGCAGGTACTCGAACGTGTGGCGCTTCTTTGCGATCGGATACGTTTCCGGATCGTCGATAGCGCCGATCAGCGTGACGCGCTCGGCCTGGATTTCCCGATCCTGATCCTTCCCTTGCGATGCGACCACGGTGCCGTGCACTTCAACCGCACATCCGGTTGTCAGCTTGACGATTTCGGAGTTGTAGTTCGGCAAGGCGCCTTCTGCGACGACCTGCAGCGCATCGAAACTCGAACCGTCGTTGACGGAGAGAAACGCGAAGCCGCCTTTCGACGTGCGCAAACTTCGCAGCCAGCCGGCGACGACGACATCGGTGCCGATGTCGATCTGTCGATTCAACACGTCGCGGATGTCTGTGCGCGTCATGGCGTCCTTCAAAAAACGGGAAATGATAATGGATTTCATGGCACGATACTTTAGACGTGCAGGCTGTCGCGCGCCGTTTCAATGGACTGGGAGGTAGTCGATGCAGACTCGCATCATCATGGCAGTGGCCGCTGTCGTCGTGGCGTTGATCGGTGGCGGCCTGTGGTGGTGGAAGAGCACACAACCGCCCACGCCGCCGGCGTCGCTGTCGACACCTGCGCAGACACCCGCGAAACCCGTCGAAGACGGTGACGTGCCGTCAACCCCCGATGTGCAACGCCCCGTGCTGCCGGCACTCGAAGCGAGTGACGATTTCGTCCGTGAACAGGTGAGCTTGCTGTCGCCGGGGATGGCGGAATGGCTGAAGCAGGATGAACTCGTGCGCCGCTTTGCCGTCGTCATCGACAACGCGCGTGCCGGCGACTATCCGCGCCGTCAGCTTGCCTTCCTCACGCCCACCGCGAAGTTCCCGGTGCGGCAGCAGGACGATCGTATGCTGCTCGACCCAGACGGCTATCACCGTTTCGACAGTTTTGTGGACACCGCGATCAGCGTCGACCCACAGCGCGCCGCGACCTTGCTGCGCACCTTGTCGCCGTTGTTGGTCGAGGCGCTGAAGGAACTCGGTGCCAAGGATCCGGACCCGTTCGTCGCAATGCGCGAAGGTATCGATCAGGTTCTGGCGACGCCCGATCTGGAAGGCGAGATCGAAGTGATCC
>JANLUG010000025.1:0-6174 GCA_031363335.1 Gammaproteobacteria bacterium | reverse complement strand
TCGTCGTCACCGGCGTCGGCATGTTGACTCCGATTGGCAACACGGCGGCCGAGTCGTGGACGAACGCGCTGGCGGGCGCGAGCGGTGCGGGTCCGATTACGACGTTCGATACGACTGATTACGCGGTGAAATTCAGTTCGTCCGTGAAGGGATTCGACGCGACCCAGTACATGGACAGGAAGGAAGCGCGCCGCGTCGATCCGTTCATTCAATACGGAATGGCGGCAGCGGTGCAGGCGATCGCTGACGCCGGCATCGAGGCGAATCCGCCTGACGGCGACCGCTTCGGCGTCGCGATTGGTTCGGGAATCGGCGGCATTCTGACGATCGAAGACACGCACTCCGTATTGCTCGAAAGCGGGCCCCGGCGTGTGTCCCCTTTCTTCGTGCCGGCCAGCGTGATCAACATGATTTCCGGCAATGTATCCATCAGGTTTGGCTTCCGCGGTCCGAACATTGCGATCGTAACGGCTTGCACCACCGGCACGCACAACATCGGCTTCAGCATGCGCATGATTCAGTACGGCGAGGCCGACGTGATGATTGCAGGTGGTGCTGAAATGGCCACATCACCGGTGACGCTCGCCGCATTTGGCTCTATGAAAGCTCTGTCGACGCGCAATGACAATCCCGCCGCAGCGAGTCGCCCGTGGGACCGCGATCGCGACGGCTTCGTCCTTGGCGATGGCGCCGGTGTGCTGGTGCTCGAAGAGTACGAGCGCGCAAAAGCGCGCGGTGCGCAGATTTATTGCGAGGTCGTGGGCTTCGGTATGAGCGGCGATGCGCATCATATCACCGCACCACCGGACGACGGCGCCGGCGCCGTGGCTGCGATGCGTAACGCACTGAACGACGCCAAGATGGCGCCCGACGCGGTGCAGTACATCAACGCGCACGGCACGTCGACGCCGCAAGGCGATGTTGCCGAAACGCGCGCGATCAAGACGTTGTTCGGCGCCGACACACGTGTTGCGGTGAACTCCACCAAGTCGATGATCGGACATCTCCTCGGTGCAGCCGGCGCCGTGGAGGCGATCTTCACGGCACTCGCAATCCGCCACCAGGTATCGCCTCCAACGATCAATCTCGACAACCCGAGCGAAGACTGCGACCTCGATTACGTGCCGAAAGTAGCTCGGGACATCGCCATCGACGGCGCGCTGTCGAATTCGTTCGGCTTCGGCGGCACCAACGGCACGCTGATCTTCCGCAAGATCCACTGACATGACGCGGGCGATATGCGCCCTCGTCGACGGTCTCCCCGACGAAACGATTCCTCTCGACGATCGCGGCCTGCAATACGGCCACGGCATGTTCGAGACCTGTCGCGTGGTCGACGGGAAGATCCCGTTGTGGAGTTTCCACCGCGCCCGCCTGAGTTCCACCGCGCTGCGTTTGCGTATTCCGTTGAATATCGACTCGATAGACGCCGAAGCGGCACGCATCGTTGCCTCGCAATCTGACGGCGTGCTCAAGGTGCTCGTCACCGCTGGACAAGGCGGCCGCGGCTATCGCGGCGATGGGCTCACCGCGCGCCGCGTCGTCTCGCTGTTTGCCGCGCCGCCGGAAATAGTTGACCGCCGCCGCGGTGCGACAGTGCGCCTGTGTCAGATGCGCCTCGCGCCGCAACCGATGCTTGCCGGGCTCAAACACCTGAATCGTCTCGAGCAGGTGCTCGCGCGCGCCGAATGGAACGATAGCGATATCGCCGAAGGGTTGCTGTGCGACATCGACGGACGCTTGATCGAAGGTACCGCCACCAATGTGTTTGTTGTTCGAGCCGGACGTATCGTCACACCTGATCTGCGTCGTTGCGGCGTGGCCGGCGTCATGCGGCAGGTGCTGCTCGAGCAGCGCCCCGGCATCGACGTGCCGATCGAGGTGCGCGACGTCGCGCTCGATGAACTCGATGATGCCGACGAGTGTTTCCTGACTAACGCGGTGATCGGCGTATGGCCCATCGCGGGAATTGTCGAGCGGGACCACGCGCCGTTGCGACCCGGTAGAATCAGCCGCAGCATCATCGACGCACTGGAGGCGCGATTTGGTTTCCCTCGTTCGCAGTAGCGTCATCGTCGCGATCGTACTGCTGGTCGTAGGAGGCGCCGGGCTCGCCTATCTCTACCGTTGGGCTTCGATGCCGATGCCGATTGTCGAGCCGGTGGTGGTTGAGCTGGTATCCGGCCGGCCGTTCGCAGCGTTCGCCGCCGAACTCGAATCGGTCGGTGCAATCGGTCATGCCGGCATGCTTTCGATGTACGCGCGATGGAAGGGACAGGCGAATCGCGTTCAAGCCGGCGAGTACCGCATCGACGTTGGAGAGACGCCCGAGAAATTGTTGGCGGACCTGGTGGGAGGCGTGGTTGCGACCTACGAAGCGCGCATCGTCGAAGGCACCACCATCATGCGTGTGGTCGAGCAACTC
This sequence comes from Gammaproteobacteria bacterium, assembly GCA_031363335.1. Taxonomy (GTDB): domain Bacteria; phylum Pseudomonadota; class Gammaproteobacteria; order Pseudomonadales; family Azotimanducaceae; genus DATJGR01. The sequence goes on along the minus strand of JANLUG010000025.1, from coordinate 3,749 downwards.
ATCGAAACGCCGAAGCTCGTCAACGACCTTGGCGCGGTCTCCGCCGATACGTTGATGGCGACGTTGCAACTCGGCAACGGTTACGCGGAGGGTCAGTTCTTCCCGGATACGTACGGCTACAAGAAGGGGACGCGCATTTCGGACGTACTGCTGCGTGCAAATGAGCGTATGCGTGCCGTGCTTGCGCGCGCGTGGCCCGATCGCGCACCGGGCTTGCCCTATGCGACAGCCGAAGAGGCATTGATCATGGCGTCGATCATCGAGAAGGAGACCGGGCGCGACGCGGAGCGCGGCAAGATCAGTCGCGTCTTCGTCTCGCGTTTGCAGCGCGCAATGCGCTTGCAGACTGATCCGGCGGTGATCTATGGACTGGGCGGCGCTTTCGACGGCAATCTGACGCGCGCGCAGCTGGATGCCGACAATCCGTACAACACATACAAGGTGAGCGGCTTGCCGCCGACACCGATCGCGCTTCCGGGGCTTGCGTCGATCGAAGCGGCGCTGCATCCCGACGACGGCGACTTTCTGTACTTTGTCGCGCGGGGCGACGGCAGCAGCGAGTTCAGCGCAACCCTGGACCAGCATCTGGCGGCGGTGCGGCGTTACCAGCTGGGCGGGAGAGATCTGTGACGCGCGGTAAATTCATCACGTTTGAAGGTACCGAAGGTGTGGGGAAGACCACCAATGTGGACTTCGTCGCGGCGTCATTGAAGGCACGCGGCATTCAACTGATCAGAACACGCGAGCCTGGCGGCACGCCAATGGCCGAGCGCGTCAGAGCGATCCTGTTAGATCCGCAGTCGGAAGCGATCGATCCGGAGGCCGAACTGCTCTTGGTGTTCGCGGCGCGCGCGCAACACCTGGCGCACGTGATCAAACCGGCACTCGAAGCAGGAACGTGGGTGCTGTGTGATCGCTTCACCGACGCCACGTACGCGTATCAGGGCGGCGGACGCGGATTGTCCACGGCGCGGATTGCGGCGCTGGAACAGCAGGTGCAGGGCGCACTGCAACCGGATCTGACGATCTATCTGGATCTGCCGATTGCAACCGGCCTTGCCAGAATCGATGAATCACAACGCGATCGGTTCGAACGCGAGCAGCATGCGTTCTTCGAACGCGTGCGGCAGGTCTACCTCGATCGCGCGCAACGCTATCCTCGGTTCTGCACGATCGATGCAGGTCGCCCACTTGCAGACGTACAGCAGAGCATCGCCGCTGTGCTGACTCGCTTCATCGAAGAAGGCGCGCAGTGATCCGGCTACCGCCATGGCTCGATACGACGTACGCGAGCCTGGTCGCGGCACTCGAAGACGGCCGCCTGCCGCACGCGCTATTGATCCATGGTCCCGGTGGTTGGGGCGAATCGACCCTCGCGGAGGCACTCGCGTTGCGCTTGATCGAGCGGACATCGAGCGAAACAGCCGCTGCCGCGATCGCACACCCTGACTTGCGCTGGATCGTCCCGGAAGGGGCCGGTGAGCAGATCGGTATCGATGCGGTTCGCGCGGTCGCTGATTTCATCGTGCGCACCCCGCAGATCGCACCGAGAAAGGTCGCGGTGATCACCAACGCCGATGCGATGAATCCTCATGCCGCAAACGCGCTGCTGAAAACGCTCGAAGAACCGCCGCCGAACAGCTATCTGGTTCTCGTCAGCGATTCGTTACGCGATCTTCTGCCGACGCTGCGCAGCCGTTGCCGCCTGATGCCCGTGCGGCCTCCCGCAATCAGCGTCGCGCTGGCATGGATACAGCAACGTGTACCGGCGGCGAATCCCGAACAAGCGGCGGCGTTGACCTTCGAGTACGGCGGCGCACCGTATCGGGTCATCGCGGCGCTCGAGCGCGACGAAAAACCGATCGGCGATGTGCTCTGTAAGGTAGCGCTCGGGGAAGCCAACCCACTCAGTCTTGCTGATGGCTGGGCCAAGGAAGCACCTGCGGAACTGATCGATCGATGGATGCGATATCTCGCACGACTACTGGGGCTGCGACGCATGGCCGAACGATCCTCGCTAGCCGACGATCCGCTCGCACGTCTGTTCGAGAAGGCCACAGACAATCAGCTGCGATCGATGTGGGATCAATTGGCGCGCGATCGCTTGCTGCTGCGCGGCACCACCAATTCGAACGCACGGCTGTTGTTCGAGGCGAGCCTGTTCGCGTGGAAGGACCTCGCGTCCGCCGTGTGATGTCGGTCACGTCCGGCAGAATTGACAAGCCAGACTGAGAACATGATCATCCGCGCCCTCGGACCACGGTGTACATTTATTCGGTCTCGACCGGATTCAAGACGCAATGGAAGCTCGACGCGGTACCCGAAACGGAATTCTCTCGCTGGCGATCAAGGACAAGGCTGTTCTTTACGCGGCGTACATGCCGTTCATCCGCAACGGCGGCCTGTTTATCCCGACCAAGAAAGAATACGAACTCGGCGACGAGGTCTTCATGCTGCTCAATCTCATGGATGAGGCAGAAAAGATCCCGGTCGCAGGTAAAGTCGTCTGGATGACGCCGAAAGGCGCGCAAGGCAATCGGGCCGCGGGAATCGGTGTGCAGTTCAACGATCAGGACGACGTCGCGCGTACGAAGATCGAGACGTACCTCGCCGGCGCGCTCCAGTCCGACCGCCACACGCACACCATGTAAGTGTGCTGGTCGATTCTCACTGCCATCTGAACTACCTCGACGACGCCGACGGCAAGCTGGCCGCGGCGCGCGCGGCTGGGGTGCATGAGTTCCTCTGCATCGGCGTCAACGCCGGCGCACACGAAGCCGTCATTCAACTCGCCGAACGTCACCCGGATGTCTGGGCGAGCGCCGGCGTGCATCCTGAGAGCGCGGACGAAAACACGACCTGGAACTGGGTTGCGGATGCGTCGCGCCATGGCCGGGTTGTTGGCATCGGTGAGACCGGCCTGGACTACTTCAAGATCGAGGGCGATGCGGACGTCGTGCGTCAGCACCAACGCGATAGTTTCGCCGCACAACTGGCGATAGCGCGCGAAACATCGCTTCCAGTCATCGTCCATACGCGCGCGGCGGAAGCCGATACGCTGGACCTAATGCGTGCGCATCACGGCACGATTGGCGTGCTGCACTGTTTCACCGAATCGTGGCAACTCGCGCGCGCGGCGCTCGATCTGGGTTGGTATGTCTCGATCTCCGGAATCGTGACGTTTCGTAATGCCGAGAACGTTCGTAAGGTTGCGAAGCAGGTGCCGAACGACAGGCTACTCGTCGAAACAGATTGTCCGTGGCTCGCGCCCGTGCCGCACCGCGGCAAGCCGAACGAACCGGCGTTCGTGACTCATACGGCGGCGTTCCTCGCAGCGTTGCGCGGTCAGGATCCCGAAACGTTCGCGCAGCAGACCACCGCAAACTTTGCGCGTCTGTTCACCCGGACGCGTCAGGACCGGACGAACTCTTCTTCGTAGAGCCGATAGTGCGTTTCGACCATTCCCATCGCGTGATACGTCGCTTGCGCACCGGTATTTTCCCGCTCGACGTACAAGCGTAGACCGCAACACTCCGGGTTTGCGCGCGCCGCGTTGCGAACGTGTTCGTGCAATGCGCTGTACACGCCTTTCCTGCGGTGTTCCGGTCGTACATAGACGCTCTGGATCCACCAGAATCGACCGTTGCGCCAATCGCTCCATTCGAACGTCAGCATCAGCGCGCCGGCGGGTTCGCCGCGTGCGTCGTCGGCAATGAGGTAGTAGCCATCGGCGGGTCGATCGAAGAGCG
>JANLUG010000316.1:0-6573 GCA_031363335.1 Gammaproteobacteria bacterium | reverse complement strand
CCTTTCGCCGCGAAAGGCACTCTGACCCCGTTATCGGGCAACACCTCAATTCAGGGTGGAAACGCTGCGATCGAGTGGAGGTGGAGGCGTGATGAGCAGGACCCTCGTGCGCCATGGATGGCGCATGGGAGAGCGCCCAGGGACGGCTTGAGCGTGTCCAGCGCAGCAAGCCTCCACCTCTCACCGGAAATCAGCGAGCGCAGTAGGCAATGCCGCGGCGTAACAGCTCGTAGAACTGCGGCAGCTGCCACGAGCCGCGTTCGATCTTCGGATACTTGTCCATCAGCGGTTGCATGTCGTAGTGACCTCGGCAGTGCCCGAGGTTCAAGTAGAGCACTTCGCCGTTGCCGACTTTGTGGATGTAGTACACCGGCCGGGGTGCGTCGTCGTTCCACTGTTCCTCGACGAACCCCTTTGCTGCACCGTTATAGTGAGTATCGAGCAGCATGTGCAGCTTGCCGTGGATGCGCGACAGGTACAGTTCGTCGTCGGTTTCGAATTCTCCGATACCTTTGACGAGTTCGTGATTCGGGTCGGCGACGCGCACCTTGAACGGCTGGATCGGTGGATGTGCGATGAACTGGGTGCCGAGCGTGCTCATCAACGTCGGGGCCATCTCCGGGCTATCCACGCGGCCGTCGGCGAGGAACTTCAGGATCGAATTCGTGCCGTGCAGCGCGAACCAGCGTTTGCCGCCCGACACGTAGTCGCGCAGTGCCTTTTGTTCCGCCTCCGACGGCACCACGTTGCACGTATACGTGATCAGGAAGTCCGCCCGGTTGATCGCGTCGATGTCCTGATAGTTCTGCGCCACGCTCACGCGGATCTTCTCGTTCTCGCCGAGCAGCTTCAGCACCTCGAGGCGCGCGAAATCGATGTCGTGGTAGTCGCCCGCCGCGACCAGATACACCTTCACCGTCTTGTTCGACACGGCATCCTCCTACAAACGGTGCCTGGCACCGTCTTTTGACTTGTTGAAAACAGCAACGCGCGGTGCCTGGCACCGCGCGTTGACTTGTTTAGTACTGAATCCGCTTCGTGATGCCGCCGTCGATGACGACGTTCGTGCCGGTGGTGAAGCCGGAGCGGGGGCTCGTCAGGAACACGACCTGCGCGGCCACTTCATCCGCCGTACCCATGCGACCGATCGGCACCTGCGCGAGCGTCGCTTCGTAGAACGGCGCCATGCCTTTCTTGATCATGTCCCATGCGCCGCCTTCGATCATGATCGGACCGGGGCTCACCGCGTTCACGCGAATGCCTTTCGGCACGAGATCCTGCGACAGCGCGCCGGAGTAGTTCAGCAGCGCCGCCTTCATCGCGTTATATGGGCCGGCTGAGATGAACTTCTCGAGCGCTGCGGTCGTGGAGATCATCACGATGTTGCCGTTCTTCGATTTCGACAGGAACGGCAGCGACGCTTCGACGCAACGCACCGCGCCCAACATGTCGTGTTCGAAGTTCGAGCGCCAGCCGGCTTCACCCGGCGCGTTACCGCCGCTGACGTTCGAGACAAGAATGTCGATGCCGCCGAGCGCCTCGGCAGACTCGTTGATCCACGCCTTCAACTGATCGCCCTTGCCGACATCCACTGCTTTGCCGAACGCTTTCACGCCTTTCTTCTGCAGCGCCGCGACGGCTGCCTTCACTTCGTCTTCCTTCCGCGCGCAGATCGAAACGTTGCAGCCTTCCGCAGCAAACGTCTCCGCAATGGCGCGGCCGATGCCTTTCGTGCCGCCGGTGATCAGCGCCGTCTGTCCTTTCAGTTGCAGATCCATGGTCTTTCCCCTATTTGGTGTCTATTCAAGAATCCAATTGATCGCTATCAACCGAGCGGGCCGAACTTCGGTCGCACCGGCAACGGCGCCGGTTCAACAATGTTGATCTTCCCACCCTCCAGAACCACTTCGAAGCTGCGGATCGGCTTGCTCGCGGGCGCCGCGACGGCGCGCCCGTCGCGGACGTCGAATCGCGCGCCGTGCAACGGGCAACCGATCGTATGTCCTCGCAACTTGCCGATGTCGAGCCGCGACGATGCATGGCTGCAACGGTTCTCCACCGCGTAAATCGTGCCTTCCACTTTACAGACCAGCACGTCGAGCCCATCGACGCTGCACGCGTGCTTACCACCTTCACGAACCGCGGCGACCGGAACCAGCGAGATCAATCGACCAGTCGCCATACCGGCTACTTCACCCACTTCACCGAGTCGCGAAACAGATAGTCGTCGAGCGTCTTGTGAAAATGCCGCACGCGCAGCTCCTGATCCGAGATCCACAAGCCGCGAAAACCCCGCGAATTCATTCCGCGCTGCACGTTCGCCAGATTCGACGCGTCCTGGTCGAGCACTTCGCCGATCGAATCTTCGCCGTGCTTGAAGCGGCGATACACAGGACGCTCCGGTATGGGCTGACCCTTCGGAATCATCGCGTAGTTCTGCAGGTCGAAGTACATCTTGTTCGGATCGGTCTCGTGCGGTCGTTGCCGGAACAGCATCATCGAGTTGCAGTGAATGTTCATCGTGATGTTCGGAAAGATCAGATAGTGATAGTCGTCGGTCAGCTGATCGTCGTTCAGATCCGCCAGATCGTAGCCCATCGCCTTGCCGTTCTTGCGCAGGTGCTTCTGCAACGCGCGGCGCACATCGAGCCCATCGCCCTGGAAGTTCGACAGATCGAAGCCGTACATCGCTGCGTAGCCCTTCAACGCCTGCGATATGCCACTGCCGTCGGGCATGTGCGTGCTGACCACGCCGAACGGGATCAGGTAACGGTTGTGGCGTTCGTAGCAGTCGATCTGCACGTCGTAATCTTCGAGCATCGACAGCAACTGCGGGTGCGTGCCGATCACGTGATACGTCTCGTTGAACGCATCGACCGAGGCTTTCCAGTTGCAGTCCCACTCGACGGTGACGTCGTTGACGAGCGTCATCCGGTCGAAGTGATACGGGTCGAGATGCTCGGGGATCATGCCGAGATAGTCTTCGAGCGGCTCTGCATCGGGGTTCATGTTGAACCACACGAAGCCGCCCCACGTCGCGCACGCGAGCCGCTTGATGGACAACTTGTCGCACGGCGCGCCTTGCGAAAATGTCTCCGTATCGGGGACGTTGATCAATTCGCCTTTCAGGTTGTATTCCCACAGATGGTACGAGCAGCGGAACGTCTGCGTGTTGCCGCATGCGCCATAGGCGATCTGGTTACCACGATGCGAACAGACGTTGTAGAACGCGTTCACGCCGCCCTCTTCGTCGCGCGTCAGCACGATGCTCTCGCCCTTCAGATCGGCGACGACGTAGTCGCCCGCATTCCTGAGATCGCCTTCCCAACAACCCATCAACCACGTCTTCGTCCACAGCCGCTCCCATTCGCGCTGAGCGAACTCGCTCGACGTGTATCGCGTACCGGGTATCAGATCGTGGCCGAGTGGCGGATCCGGTTCTTTCTGAACCGGTGTCTTGCTCGTTTGTGGATCGGCGAAACGCTCGATTTTGCGGTAAACGGTCATCTCTCAGGCCTCCTGCAATCCGGCTGCGGTCAAAGACCCAGCACCACTTTCGCAACGATGTTCTTTTGCACTTCGCGCGCGCCGCCGAAAATCGATGCGGCACGGCCATTCAGGTATCGAGCGGAAATCGTCTCCGCATAATCGGGCGCGGGCCACGAATCATTGTGGCCGTTAAACGTGATAAGATTCGCGTGCGGCAATCCGGAGTAGTCGATCGCTTCGAGCAGCAATGTCTCGAGCGTCTGGCCGATGTCGACCGTCGTATTTTTCTGCAACGACGATTCGGGGCCGGGCGAGCCGCCGCGCGCGAGCCGCGCCAGCGTCGACAGTTCCGCGAACTCCAGACCCATCACGCGGATCTCGAGCTGGTTGACGCGCGCCATGAAGCCCGGATCCTCGGTGAGCGGTCTGCCGCCACCGTCGAGTTGTCGCCGCGCAATCGAGCGCAATTCACCGAGACCGATCTTCAACCGCGCCGACGCGCCACCGCCGCCGCGTTCGAATTCCAGCAGGTACTTCGCGACGGTCCAGCCTTCATTCTCCGGTCCGACGCGGTTCGACTGCGGCACGCGGACGTTGTCGAAGAACACCTGATTCACTTCGTGATCGGCGGCCAGCGTGATGATCGGCTTCACCGTGATCCCCGGTGTAGACATCTCGATCAACATAAATGTGATACCGGCCTGCGGCTTACCCGTGTCGTCGGTGCGCACCAGACAGAAGATGTGATCGGCGAACTGCGCGTGCGTCGTCCAGATCTTCGTGCCGTTGACGACGTAATCGTCGCCATCTTTGATTGCGCGCGTTTTCAGGCTCGACAGATCCGAACCGGAACCGGGTTCCGAATAGCCCTGACACCAATAGTGTTCGCCGGACAACATGCGCGGCAGGTAATGCTGCTTCTGCTCCGGCGTTCCATAGCGGAACAACACCGGCGCGAGCATGCGCAAACCCAACGGAATCAAACCGGGCGTTCCGGCCTTCGCACACTCTTCGCCGAAGATATACTTCTGCGTCGGGCTCCAGTCGGTGCCACCGTGTTCAACGGGCCACGACGGCACCGCCCAACCCTTTCGGACGAGAATCGCCTGCCAGCGCATCGCAACGTCTTTGTCGGCAAACACGGTGGTGGTGCGGCGCGCCGCCGCCTTGAGATCGGGCGTCAGTTCGCGCGCGAGAAAGGTTCGGACTTCCTGACGGAATGTTTCATCGGCTGCGCTGAACGTGAAATCCACTCGAATACTCCTGCTCGCGCGGTCCCGGAAGAAAAAAGGCAGTCGAGAATAGGTAACACAAAACAGTCAGTCAAGACGGTTTTATACTACGCTGCACGCTTCACCAACGGAGTAACCCGATGAGCACCATCAACCGCCAGTTCCGCATCGCCGCCCGGCCGGTCGGCATGGTCAAAGAGAGCGACTTCGAATACGCGGAGGTGCCGATTCCCGACATCACCGACGGGCAGGCGCGCATCAGAACCACGTACCTGTCGTTGGATCCGTCGATGCGCGGCCAGATGGAGAACCGCGCCGACTACGTGGCGCCGTTGGCGATCGGCGACGTGATGCGCGCCGGAGGCGTCGGCGTTGTCGATGCGTCGAAGAATCGGGATCTACCGGTCGGCGCGCTGGTCGCAGGTTCCCTCGGCATGCAGGAGTACAGCGTCACTGACGGCAAGTCGCTGCCGGTGCGCGTCTATCCCGCAGATACGGACCCGACGGTGGCGCTCGGCGTTCTTGGCGGCACCGGTATGACTGCGTACTTCGGCCTGCTCGATCTTGGTGAACCGAAGCCCGGACAAACGGTGGTCGTCAGCGGCGCGGCCGGTGCAACCGGCAGCATCGCCGGACAGATCGCACGCATCAAAGGCTGCCGCGTCGTTGGCCTCGCCGGAGGTGCGGCGAAGTGCAAGTGGCTCACCGACGAACTCGGCTTCGACACGGCCATCGACTACAAATCCGAAGACGTCGGCCGTGCGCTAGATGCGGCCTGCCCGAACGGCATCAACATCTATTTCGACAACGTCGGCGGCGAAATTCTGGATCTGTGCCTCGCGCGTATCGCGATGAACGCGCGCGTCGTGATTTGCGGGGGCATCTCGCGCTACAACGCGCAGGGTCCGATCCCCGGGCCGCGCAACTACTTCAATCTCGTGTTCCGGCGCGCGCGGATGGAAGGCTTCATCGTGCTCGACTATGCGAAACGATTCCCGGAAGCGAGCCGGCAGATGCAGCAGTGGATCGATAGCGGCGAACTGAAGCATCGCGCCACAGTCGTCAACGGTTTCAAAAATCTGCCGAAGGCGCTGATCCAGTTATTTCAGGGCGAGAACCTCGGCAAGATGATGGTGAAGGTCTAAACCGTCATTGTTGACTGTTTTGGTTCGGATGCTAGAGTCGGGCCTTGCTGGGGAACCGGGGATCAATTGATGAGCGCAACGCCCAACGCCACAACGGACGTTACAAAAGCGCCGCTCGATCAATTCACGCCGCTCTCTGCAGACGTGTTGAAGTGCCCGCATCAGTTCAACGCGCGGATGCGAGAGGAAGCGCCGATTTATCGCTGCCCGCACACCGGTATGTTCTTCGTATTCGACTACGAGACGATTCGCGCGATCGCCGGCAACCCGGAAGTGTTCTCCAACAAGTTCGGTAAGGCGATGCGCAGCGAAGGCGACGTCGATCCGCGCCTGATCGAGGCACAAAAAAAGGGCTATCCGGCCGTCGACACGATGTTGACCGAAGATCCGCCGGTGCATCGGCGTTATCCCGGCGGGCAGCATGGTCCAGCTCCGCTATTCATCGGCCGACCGCGACGAGACTGTGTTCGACCATGCCGAAGGCTTCGACGTCACGCGCAAGAATGCCCGACACAATGTCGCGTTCGGCTACGGCGCGCACATGTGTATCGGCGCCAGCCTCGCCCGGAAGGAAATGGAAGGTGCATTCCGCGTTCTGCTCGCGCGACTCGACGATTATCGGCTCGACTGCGCCGAAGCCGATCTCGCCTATCCGCCGAATGTGCTGCTGCGTGGGCTCGCGACAGTTGCCGATCAGGTTCGCGCGG
>JANLUG010001009.1:0-7324 GCA_031363335.1 Gammaproteobacteria bacterium | reverse complement strand
CCGCACGGCCTTGATCGAGAGCATGCATCGCGACAAAGCGGGCGTGGATCACATGATGCAGATGGCGCTCGACATGGCCGCGAAGGCGTTCGATGTGGACGGTTCTGACACCGGCGATGCAGACGGCTACATCGTCACCGGCGAAACGAATCTGCTGAACACGCCGAACGATGCGGATGCGATCCGCAAGCTGTTCGATGCGTTCTCGCGCAAGCGCGACATCCTGCATCTGCTCGACCGCTGCCTCGATTCGGAGGGGATTCAGCTCTTCATCGGCGATGAATCGGGTTACGAAGTGCTCGGCGACTACAGCGTCGTCACCGCGCCGTACCGGGTAAATGGTGTCGTGGCGGGGGTGCTCGGCGTCATCGGGCCTACGCGGATGGCGTATCAGCGGGTCATCCCTATCGTCGACGTCACCGCACGGGTGCTCGGCGCCGCCCTCGATCACACGTAAGCACGTAAGAAGCCGCGCCAAACCGGTCCGTACGGGTTGGAAATCCGGATCGCGTCCCCATTAACGAAAGCCGCGCCAGCTGGGAGTTTCACCACACATGTCCGAAGGCAAATCATCGGATCAGGAAGCGTCGACCGCAGACGGACCGGATGATCAGTCCGTACCGCAGACGGTCGATGAGTTGATCGCCGCGCTCGAGGCAGCTCGATCTGCCGCCCAGCAAGCGCGCGACCAGGCGTTGCGAGCGCAGGCCGAGGCGGAAAACGTCCGCCGCCGGACGCAGCGCGATGTCGAGAATGCGCACAAATTCGCACTGGAGCGATTCGCCAACGACCTGCTGCCGGTGGTCGACAGTCTGGAGCGTGCGGTCGAATCCGCGCGCTCGACCGATGGCGAGGGGGCGGTCGACGCGATTGCGGACGGTGTCGAACTGTCGCTGAAGTTGTTCATCGACACGCTCGGACGAGCCGACCTCATCCAACTGGACCCCGTCGGCGAACCGTTCGACCCGAAATTCCATCAGGCGGTGGGCATGGTCGAGAGCGATACGGCCGAGCCCGGTTCGGTGCTGCAGGTATTGCAGAAGGGCTACAGCCTGAACGGACGGCTGGTGCGTCCGGCGATGGTGATCGTCGCCAAAACAGCGGCTGGATCGAAGGGCTGACGGGTTGAAGTTTCGCGTCGAGCGCCAATATAGCGGCTAACAATCGCCCCGCAGACCGGGGCCGTTAAGGAGAAGGCTCAGATGGGCAAGATTATCGGCATAGACCTCGGAACGACGAACTCGTGCGTCGCCGTGATGGAAGGCAAAGACGTCAAGGTCATCGAGAATTCCGAAGGCGACCGCACGACGCCGTCGATCATCGCCTACACCGACGAAGGTGAAATCCTGGTCGGCCAATCCGCGAAGCGCCAGGCCGTCACGAATCCGACGAATACGCTGTCGGCCGTGAAGCGACTCATCGGCCGCAAGTTCAAGGACAAGGTCGTCCAGAAAGACATGGACATGGTCCCGTACAAGATCGCCGAAGCGAAAAACGGCGATGCGTGGATCGACGTCAAAGGCCAGAAGCTCGCGCCGCCGCAGATCTCGGCCGAAGTGCTGAAGAAGATGAAGAAGACGGCCGAAGACTATCTCGGTGAGACGGTCTCCGAAGCGGTCATCACGGTGCCGGCTTACTTCGACGACTCGCAACGGCAAGCCACGAAAGATGCCGGCCGCATCGCCGGGCTCGACGTCAAACGCATCATCAATGAACCGACGGCCGCGGCGCTCGCCTATGGTATGGACAAACAACGCGGCGATTCGAAGATTGCCGTATACGACCTCGGCGGCGGCACGTTCGACATCTCGATCATCGAGATCGCCGACGTGGACGGCGAGAAGCAGTTCGAAGTGTTGTCGACAAACGGCGATACGTTCCTCGGCGGTGAAGACTTCGACAAAACGCTGATCGACTACCTTGCGGACGAGTTCAAGAAAGCGAACGGCATCGACCTGCGCGGCGATCCGCTGGCGATGCAGCGTCTGAAAGAAACCGGTGAGAAGGCGAAGATCGAGCTGTCGTCCAGTCAGCAGACCGATGTGAATCTGCCGTACATCACCGCCGACAAAACCGGTCCAAAGCACCTCGTGCAGAAAGTCACCCGCGCGAAACTGGAATCGCTGGTGGAAGCGCTGGTCGAGCGGACGATGGCGCCGTGCCGCACCGCGCTCGACGACGCGGGCGTGAAAGTGAGCGACATCGACGAAGTCATTCTGGTCGGCGGCCAGACGCGGATGCCGCTCGTGCAAGCTCGCGTAAAAGAGTTCTTCGGCAAAGAGCCGCGCAAAGACGTCAACCCGGACGAAGCGGTTGCGGTCGGCGCTGCGATTCAGGCAGCGGTGCTGTCGGGTGAAGTCAAAGACGTGCTGCTGCTCGACGTCACGCCGTTGTCGCTCGGTATCGAAACGCTCGGTGGCGTCATGAGCGTGTTGATCGAGAAGAACACGACGATTCCGACGAAGAAGCAGCAGGTCTTCTCGACGGCCGACGACAACCAGACGGCCGTGACGATTCACGTGCTGCAGGGCGAGCGCAAGCAGGCGTCGCAAAACAAGCCGCTCGGTCGGTTCGACCTGGCCGACATTCCGCCGGCGCCGCGCGGCATGCCGCAGGTGGAAGTCAGCTTCGACATCGACGCGAACGGCATTCTGAACGTGTCGGCGAAAGACAAGGCGACCGGCAAGGAGCAGTCGATCGTCATCAAGGCGTCGAGCGGTCTGTCGGAAGGCGAGATCGAGAAGATGGTTCGCGACGCGGAAGCGCATTCGGAAGAAGACCAGAAATTCGAAGAGATGGTGAAGCTTCGCAACCAGGCGGACGGCTTGATCCACGCCGCCCGAAAGGCGGTGAAGGACGCAGGCGACAAGGCGACCGACGTGGAGAAATCCAAAGTCGAATCGGCTGCGACGGCGCTCGAAGAAGCGATCAAAGGCGACGACAAAGAAGCGATCGAGAAAAAGATCGAAGCGCTGACCGAAGCATCGGGCGCGCTGGCGCAGAAGATGTATTCGGATGCGAGCGCGGCAGGTGCGAATCCCGCCGACGGGGAAGCGAGTGGCGCCGCTGACGGCGCCGTGGATGCCGAGTTCGAAGAGGTCAAAGACGACGATAAGAAGTAGCATCCGCTCCTACGGAAAGGTCTGACGGAATGGTACGGGCGCACGCTCCAATTGAGCGTGCGCCCTTTTTGCTGAGTGGGGTCTGAAGAGAAGGGCATGGCAAAGCGCGACTACTACGAAGTGTTGGGCCTCGAGAGGGGCGCATCGGAAGCCGATGTGAAGAAGGCCTATCGCCGGCTCGCCATGAAATTCCATCCGGATCGCAACCCGGAAGACCCGTCGGCGGAAGAGAAATTCAAGGAAGCATCCGAGGCCTACGAGGTGCTCTCGGATGCGTCGAAGAAAGGTACCTACGATCAGTTCGGCCATGCCGGCCTCGACCCGAACTCGATGGGTGGTCGTGGCGGCGGCGCGAGCTTCTCCGACATCTTCAGCGACGTGTTCGGCGACATATTCGGCGGAGGCGGCGGGCGCAGCTCGGTGCAGCGCGGGTCCGACCTTCGGTACACGATGGAACTCGATCTCGAGAAGGCGGTGCGCGGCGATACGGTCGAGATCCGCGTGCCGGTTCTGGCGGAATGCGAAGAGTGCGAAGGCAGCGGCGCGAAGAAAGGCACCAAGCCGACCCCGTGCGCGGATTGCGGCGGTGCCGGCCAGATTCGCGTCTCGCAAGGCTTCTTCTCTCTGCAGCAGACGTGTCCGCGCTGCCGCGGCGCCGGTTCGGTGATCAAAGATCCGTGCCGGGGGTGCGGCGGCAGCGGCCGCATCGAGCGTCGCAAGACGCTGTCCGTGAAGATTCCGCCCGGCGTCGATACCGGCGATCGGATCCGGCTCACCGGCGAGGGCGAAGCCGGCCACAACGGCGGACCAGCGGGCGACCTTTATGTGCAGATCGCGGTGCGCGAGCACGCGATTTTCTCGCGCGACGGCAAGGATCTGTTCTGCGAAGTGCCGATCTCGATTGCCGACGCGGTGCTCGGCGGTGAGCTCGAAGTGCCGACATTGGGTGGCCGCGTGAAGCTGAAGATCCCCGCGGAAACTCAAACGGGGCGGATGTTCCGGTTGCGCGGCAAAGGTGTCTCGCCGGTGCGCGGCGGCGGCCCGGGCGACTTGTTGTGCCGCGTGGTCGTCGAGACGCCGGTGAAACTCACCGGCGAGCAGAAAGCGATGTTCGAACAGTTGCGCACGGTGCTGCGCCAAGGCGGAGAAGCGCATTCGCCGAAGGAAACCTCCTGGTTCAAAGGCGTGATGGACTTCTTCGACGGGCTCAAATCATGACCAGAATCGCCATCACCGGCGCGGCCGGACGTATGGGCCGCACCCTCGTTCAGGCGTTGGAGGAGGTCGATGGATTGACGCTCGGCGCCGCGTTCGAACGCCCCGGCCAATCGCTGCTCGGCGCGGACGCGGGAGAACTCGCGGCTGTCCGCCGGCTCGATGTGCCCGTTACCGACTCGATCAAAGATGCACTCGATCGGTTCGATCTGCTGGTCGACTTCAGCGTGCCTGCGGCCACGCTCGATGCACTCGCCATCTGTCGCGCCGCCGGAAAAGCGATGGTCATCGGCACGACAGGCATCGATGCGGCGGGTCGCGACCTGGTCCGGGCCGCGGCAAAAGACATTCCGATCGTCATGGCGCCGAACTACAGCGTCGGCGTGAACCTGTGTTTCAAGCTGATTGAAGTGGCCGCCTCCGTGCTGGGTGACGATGTCGACATCGAAGTCATAGAAGCCCATCACCGCGGCAAGGTCGATTCGCCGTCCGGCACCGCCTTGAAGATGGGCGAGATCCTGGCGCAAGCGCTGGGCCGCGATCTCGCGGAAACCGCGATCTTCGGGCGGCACGGCATCGACGGGCCGCGCGACCGCAAGACGATCGGCTTTGAAACGATCCGCGGCGGCGACATCGTGGGCGAACACACCGTGATGTTCGCGGGCGCCGGCGAGCGGCTCGAGATCACCCACCGTGCCGCGAGCCGGATGAACTTCGCAACGGGTGCGATGCGAGCAGCGCAGTGGTTGGCCGGACGCGGCAACGGTCTCTACGACATGCAGGACGTGCTCGGATTCAGGCAATGAACCGCGCTTCGGGTGACAGTAGAGGGGCCTTTCCCTAGAATACGCGCCCAGCCTGCGCAGCCCCCGGATTTCCAACGAAAGGCCGCGGCGCGACCTCAATCGATGAGAACAGCAAGCGGGTGGGAAGTGATTCCCCCCGCTTTTTTGCAACCTCGGGAACGCGAACTTGACACCGGCTTTACTGGCGCTCGAAGACGGCAGTGTGTTTCGCGGCACCTCTATAGGCGTCGAGGGGCAAGCCGTTGGCGAAGTGGTGTTCAACACCGCGATGACGGGCTACCAGGAAATCCTCACCGATCCTTCGTATGCCGGCCAGATCGTCACGTTGACGTATCCGCACATCGGCAACACCGGCACGAATTCCGAAGACGTCGAATCGGATCGCGTCTGGGCCGCCGGTCTCGTGATCCGCGACTTGCCGATCCTTTCGAGCAGCTGGCGCCAGGAGATGACGCTTGCGCAGTACCTCGTTACCGAGCGCGTCGTCGCGATCGCGGAGATCGATACACGGCGGCTGACCCGGCTGATCCGCACGAAGGGTGCGCTGTCGGGCTGCATCGCCACCGGCAATGCGATCGATGAAGCTGCGGCAGTGAGTGCGGCGCGTGCGTTTCCCGGACTGAAAGGCGCCGATCTCGCATCCGAAGTGACCTGTCGGGTCGCGCATCAATGGCAGGGCGGCAGCTGGCAGCTGGGCGAGGGCTATAGCAAGCCGGTCGCGGACTCGTTTCGTGTCGTCGCGTACGACTTCGGCGTGAAGCGCAACATCCTGCGGCTGCTCGCGGTTCGTGGTTGCAACGTCACCGTGGTGCCGGCGAAAACGACCGCCGCACAGGTGCTCGATCTCGAACCCGACGGGGTATTCCTTTCGAACGGACCCGGCGATCCGGAGCCGTGCGACTACGCGATACGCGCCATTGAAGAACTGGTAGAGACCGGCATGCCGACATTCGGCATCTGTCTCGGCCACCAACTGCTGTCGTTGGCGAGTGGTGCTACGACCATCAAGATGTCGCACGGCCATCACGGCGCGAACCATCCGGTGAAGGATCTGCGCGACGGCCGCGTGATCATCACGAGTCAGAACCACGGCTTCGCGGTCGATGAGCGCAGTCTGCCGAACTGTCTCGAAGCAACCCACGTGTCGTTGTTCGACGGTTCGCTGCAAGGCGTGCGACGCACGGATCGCCCCGCGTTCGGATTTCAAGGTCACCCGGAAGCGAGCCCCGGGCCGAAGGATTGCGAATATCTGTTCGATCACTTCATCGCATTGATGAACGAGGCGCGCGCCGTAGATGCCTAAGCGGACCGATATCCACTCGATCCTGATCATCGGCGCCGGGCCCATCGTGATCGGTCAGGCATGCGAGTTCGACTACTCCGGCGCGCAGGCGTGCAAAGCGTTGCGCGACGAAGGTTATCGCGTCGTGCTCGTCAACTCGAATCCCGCGACGATCATGACCGACCCGGCCATGGCCGATGCCACTTATATAGAGCCGGTCGAGTGGCGCACGGTCGCGCAGATCATCGAACGCGAGCGGCCCGATGCGTTGTTGCCGACGATGGGCGGGCAGACCGCGCTGAACTGCGCGCTCGATCTCGTGCGCGAAGGTGTGCTCGAGAAATGGGGCGTCGAACTGATCGGCGCGAGCCAGGACGCGATCGACAAAGCCGAAGACCGCGAACGGTTCGGCCGCGCGATGAAATCGATCGGCCTCGATACGCCGCGCAACGCCATCGCACACAGTCTCGAAGAAGCATTGCAGGTGCAGAGCGCACTCGGTTTCCCCTGTGTGATACGGCCGTCGTTCACGCTCGGCGGCAGCGGCGGCGGCATTGCGTACAACCGTGAAGAATTCGTCGAGATCTGCACGCGCGGATTCGATCTGTCGCCGACGAGCGAGTTGCTGATCGACGAATCGCTGCTCGGTTGGAAAGAGTTCGAGATGGAGGTCGTGCGCGACAAGCTCGACAACTGCATCATCGTCTGTTCGATCGAAAACCTGGATCCGATGGGCATCCATACCGGCGACTCGATCACGGTCGCGCCAGCGCAGACGCTGACGGACAAGGAATATCAAATCCTGCGCAACGCATCGATTGCGGTGCTGCGCGAGATCGGCGTCGAGACCGGCGGTTCGAACGTGCAGTTCGCCATCGATCCGAAAGACGGCCGCATGG
>JANLUG010000941.1:0-1507 GCA_031363335.1 Gammaproteobacteria bacterium | reverse complement strand
AATACACCTTCAAGCCGCTGCAGGCACAAGCGTCCGGCGTCCCGCTGTGGACGCTCGAAGCCCGTGACTGAAATCCTCGCCACGGACTGGTTCGCCTGGGGCGTCGGCCTCATTCTGGTCTTTCAGTTGCTGGTGATTCTGCTCGGCGAAGCGATCTATCGCGCCGATCGTCGCACGCTGCCGATCGGCGGCATCTTCCGCGCGTTGCGCAACATCGTGCTCCCTTTCGCGGTGCTGTTTGTATTCCTCACCCGGTTGCTCGAATTCGAACGCGATTCGGTGCTGGTGCGTCTCGTCGAAACCGCGCTGTGGGTCAGTGTCGTCTACGCCGTGTTGCTGATATTCAACGTGCTGGTGTTCGAGAACGCGGCGAAAGAGAGCTGGCGCAGTCGGGCGCCGAAACTGTTCCAGGATCTGATTCGTCTGCTGCTGGTCGTGATCGGCGCCGCCATCGTGTTGTCGGTGGTGTGGCGGCAGGATCTCGGCGGCTTGATTGCCGCGTTGGGCGTCGGCTCGATCGTGTTGGGTCTGGCGCTTCAGGAAACGCTCGGCAACCTGATGGCCGGCATCGCGTTGTTCTTCGAGCGTCCGTTCTCCGTCGGCGACTGGATCTCCGTCGGCGGCAAGAGCGGCCAGGTGGTACAGGTCAGTTGGCGCTCGGTGCATCTGCGCACGGCGGAACGCAACCTGCTGGTGCTACCTAACTCTGCGCTGGGGCGGGAGACGATCACCAACT
Organism: Gammaproteobacteria bacterium; assembly: GCA_031363335.1. Lineage (GTDB taxonomy): Bacteria > Pseudomonadota > Gammaproteobacteria > Pseudomonadales > Azotimanducaceae > DATJGR01. The sequence continues at coordinate 771 of JANLUG010000941.1, read as the reverse complement.
ACTCGCAGCCGACCGATCAGCAGATGCTGCGGTTGTCGTTCAGCTTCGGGCTCGATGCGCCGCCGAACCGCGTCAAGGCAATGCTCGTCGAAGTGGCACGCGAAATCCCGTTGATCGCCGCACAGCCGGAGCCGCGCGCGGTCGCCTGCGACGTGCTCGACGACCGCATCCGATACGAGGCGCGCGTGAGCATCGAGCATGGCCGTTACATGCCGGAGGTCACTGACCAGTTCACGTCAGCTGTCTGGTACGCCGCGCGGCGCGCCGGGTTGCCGCTGCCGCTTCCGCATGCCGTCGAATTACAGGTGCGCGACGTGGCGACCGATCCGATGGATGTGCAGCAGCAGATGGAATCGCTGTTGCGTCGCGCCGAGGGCATCAAGGTATTGCCCGACGAAGCCATCGGCCGGCTGGCCGCCGCTGCCGATCTGGTGTTGTTCGGCGCCGGTGAGCACCTGATTGCGGCAGGCGAAGTGCCGCAAAACGTTTATGTGATTACGTCCGGTGAGGCGCTCGGTACCTACCCTGACGAGGCAACTGAGGCGGGGTCCATCCGGTTCGGCGCGAACGAGGTGCTCGGCGTCACTTCATTGGCGCGCGCGCAGGCGAGCGATACGCAGGTGGTCGCCGCCACCGACGTGGAGGCAGTGCGTATTCCAGGTGCGGTGGTAGCGCGTGCGCTGCAGGAGCATCCGCTGCTCAGCAATCAGTTCGCGCGCATCTGGCACGCGCGCGCCGAGGTGTTGCGCCGCTCCGGTCAGCAGGCCGACG
>JANLUG010000854.1:0-8046 GCA_031363335.1 Gammaproteobacteria bacterium | reverse complement strand
CGGCCGCAAGCGCGCGCTGTGATGCGGGCCGGGCTTGCGCCCGGTGCAGGCAACAACGCGGCAAGCAACAAGCTCTCCGGCACCGACAATCCCGACGGCGCTTTGCCGGCCAGAAGACGCGCGGCTGCGTCGATTCCTTCGAGTTCGCCCCGAAAGCCGAGCAGGTTCAGGTACGCCTCCAGAATTTCAGACTTGGTCCACGTCGATTCTAGGGCGCGCGCCATGCGCACCTGTGCCACCTTCTCCATCCAACCACGTCGGTTGGCGCCGGCCGCGTGCGGGTCGAGCATCGCCGCCAACTGCATCGTGATGGTGCTGGCGCCGCGGCGCCGCTCGCCCGTCAGGTTGTCGCGCAGTGCGCCGCCTACTGCGAGCCAATCGACGCCGTGGTGATTCCAGAAGCGGTGGTCTTCGCCGTCGACGACGGCATCGATCAGTGCGGTCGAGACGGCGTCGAGCGCAACCCAGTCGAACCGCCGCGCGCCGTAGTCGATCCGGGTGCTGTTGATCAACACGCCGTGGCGGTCGAGCAGGTAAGCCTCCGACGGTTGCCAACGCGCGTGCACTGTCGCGAAATCCGGCACGTCGGAGCTTTGCAGCCAGGCATAGGCGGCGAGCGATACGGCGATCCCCGCCGCGAAGCCGACCAGCCGCCGCCGCGTCTTCTTCACGGCGTCGGTTCCACAGTGACCGACGCATTCGGCACTTCGCCGAACATCTCCGGTGCGTACATCGCTTCGACGCGGGTCGGCGGAAGCTGGAACGTGCCGGGATTATTCAACCGCACGGTGTACTCGGTGCTGAATCGGCCCTTCGGAACGAACCGGTAGTACGCCAGAAAGGCGTCGTATGCGCGCTGCTCGAACGCGAGCCAGGCCCATCCCTGCGAGTGCTCGTCCTGCGTCAATGTGCGCGACTGGCCGCCGAGTCCGCTGCCGAGCACCGTGGCACCGGCGGGGACCGGGTCGTCAATCACGACCCAGGTCATGTCGGATTGTGCGTCGATGTCGAGGTGTACCCGAACAACGTCGCCGCGGCGGAAGTGTCCGGGTTGCTGCTGCTCCACCGCGGTGACGGTCCGCGTGATCGTGAAGCCGCTGGAGAACGGCTCTTTCAGCGGGATCGCGGCAGTCGCGCGCACCGTTGCCCAGGGGCGACCGCTACCGACCTGCGTCAATGCGACCGGCTGGCGCGCATCCTGCCACGGCAACTGCTGCGCCAGCTCTCCGGCGTCGCCACTCCACGCCAACGATTTCGTAAAGGGTCCGTATGTGAGCTTCGTTTCGCCCGTGACCGGTGTCGATTCGAATGCGGCAGAGAACTTCTCGAGCGCGAGCGTCCCCCATGCATTCGCTACCGTCGTATTCCAGCGACCGAATTGCTGACGGCCGATTGCGCCGCGAACAAGCCGCGGCATGTCTTCGCGCCAGGCCGGGCGATCCATCAACGTGAGAAGCACACGCGCCGCGTTCGAGTCGCTCGAGATCATCAGCCACCACAGCGCATCGGTGCGTTCGGTCGAAAAACCCAATGTAGTGCCCTGGAAGTTCAGGCGCGCGCGAATGATGCCTTCCGCAGTGGCGATCTTCGCTTTGCTGTTCGCAATCCCTTCCACACGTCGCAATACGTTCAACCAGTCGAGCACCGCAGAGGTCGGCCAGTTGTTCGGATCGACGTTGATGCTGTCGAGCATTCTCGGTTCCGCCGAGTCGTAACGCGACAACGCTTCGATCGCGGTGAGCTTGCGGATGGTCAGGTCGGAGGTGTCGAGCGCCGAGCGCACGTCGATACGCCCCTCGACGAAAGCAGTCAGGGCCTGCAGCATACGTTGTTGCTCGCCCGCAGGAATCTCGTAACCGGCTTCGTTTCCGACCGCGAGCGCGTACGCGGTCAGCGTGTCGTCGCCTTCTATCCAGTCCGACGCGAAGTACTTCAGCAGTCCGTTTCGATCGAGATAGGCGGGCAGCCTCTCCATCCAGCGATCCCACTCGTTCGAGTCGCCCAATGCGACGGCTTTAGACAAATTCTGCTCGAGACAGACGTAGGGATACGACGCCATGAAAGCGCGCACGCCGTCGAGGCTGTCGCCGAGTCGCGCCTGCAGAGATATGTCCAGGCCGCCACGTCCGGGAATTGCGTCGGTGGGCCGCTCCGCGGCGAATGAAAGCGAAGGGTCGAGCTGGGCGAGTGTCGCCTGGAACGTTCGAACCGGAACGGCCGGGATGATCTTCTGCCGGACCGCGAGTCGGTCGTGGGAGCCGGTGGCGTCTTTCAGCGAAACATCCCACGCCAGCGCATCGGTGCCGATCGGCGCGGTGACGTCCCAGACGATGTCACGCGCAGCGCCTGCGGCGATGTCGAACCGTTGGGAAGGCAATACGGCTGCAATATTCGGTGTGGTCGTGGCAACCGCTTCCACTGACGCTGCGTGATCGGTGGTGTTGCGCACCGTGAATGTCGCGAGATAACGATCGCCTTCGCGCACGAGCGGCGGCAAGCCGGACAGCAACAACAGGTCCTGCGTCGTGACGATGTTCGTGGAGCCGGTGCCGAACAGATCTCCGCCGGCGTTAGCGACCGCGACGATGCGGAAGCTCGTCAGCGAATCGTTCAGCGGAATCGTCGCCTCGGCATCGCCGTTGGCGTCGAGTGTCACGCGGCCCTGCCAGGTCAGCAGCGTGTCGAATAGTTCGCGGGCGCGTTCGCGACCGCCGCCGCCGCCGTGCGGCACGGCTTTTCGCCCGAACGTGCGCCGGCCGACCACTTCCATCTGCGCGGTCGCGGTCCATACCTCGAGTCCGCGACGCCCCATCATCGCGTCGAGCAAGTTCCAGCTCGGGTTTGGCGCGAGATCGAGCAACGCTTCATCGACAGCGGCGAGCGCGACCTCGGCGCCGGCGGGCAGCGGCTTGTTGTCCGCTCGGGCAACATGGATTTTCACGTGCGCCTGCTCACGAACGGCGAAGCTGGGACGGTCCGACGAGACGTGGACATCGAGCCGATGCGGCGTCCAGCCGACGCGGATTTCCGCCGCGCCGAGCCGATAGCTCGGCTTACTCAGCTCGATCAGCGCGGTCGGCCGACCGCCGTCGCGCGGAACAAAATCCGGCAGGTCGTACCGGCGCGCGATGTCTGAAAGCCAGCTGAAGAAGGTGCCGACGCGACCGCGTACGGCCAGCACCGAGACGAATACGTTCGGCGAATCGGCATCGGTGATCGGAACTTCCACAATCGGTTCACTGCCGCGCAGCGTCGTGACGAAACTGCTGATCACGCCTTCGCGTTCGACCGTGACGAGCGCCGTCGCATTGCGGAACGGCATACGAACCTGAAAGCGCGCGGTGTCGCCGGGTTCGTATTCCTTGTGTTCGGGAAGCAGATCCATGCGGTCACCGGTCGTGCCGCCGAACCACCACTCGTCCTGGCCGACGACCCAGATCGAAGTTGTAGCCTCGGACGCGTTGCCGGTGCCATCCGTCGTTCGGGCGGCGACGATCACTTCGCCGGCAACTCCAGGCGCAACTTCGCAACTCAGCAAGCCTTGTGCATCGGTTTTTCCGGAGCATTGCGGCTGTAAGCGGCGCACCTCACGAACACTGTCATATGCGTAAAAGCCACCGATCAAACGTTTGCGATAGGAATATTCCGACGCGCCGTACAACGTGACGCCAACGCGTTGACCCGCGACCGGATGTCCTTTCAGATCGAGTGCGACGACGCGAAACCGCAGCTGTTCGCTGCTCGCGGCCCAGCCTTCGCGGCGAATACCCAGCGTAATGGCCGATGGCCACAGTTCTACGCGCCCGGCGCTGGTGAGGATCTCGCCATTCGCGTCGGCATAGTCCATCTCTGCGTTCAACACCGACGGTTGCTCGATCTTCGGGATCTCCGGCACGCTGACGCGAGCGGCACCCTGGCCGTCGAGATTGACGGGGAAGACGCGCGCCTTGACCACATCGTTGGGAGATCCGGATTCGGGATCGAAGTCGTATGCGGACGCGCCGGACTGCGTGGTGCCCTCGACGACGGCTTGGCCGCCGAATTCGTAGTCGTCGTAGTCCTGGAATCGCAAAGTCCGTGGTTCGATCGTCGTTCGTAGCTTCACCGGTAGCCCGGACGCGCCGCCGCCGGAGAGATACGTCGCATGTAGATCGAGCTGCACGTCCGTCGGGCGTAGCTGTGCGTCGGCGGGTCCGGTGACGGTGGCGCGGATCGTCGGCAGGCGGAACTGCTCGACCTTGAAATGGCCGCTCTCGTGCCAGGTCGAGTCGGCTTCGCCGATCTCGATCTCGTAATCGCCGAGTTTCGCCTCCGTGGGGATCGGCCATGTCGATTCGGCAATGCCGTTCGCGTCGAATGAAGCGGTCAGTTCGAATGTGGCGCCGCTGCCGAGATGCGTCATTCGGATCTTCTTCTCGCCCGGCAACGCCTCTGCCAGTTCGACGCCGGTGACGCTGTGCCGGCGCAGGAAGTGTTTCATCGATACCGTTTCACCGGCGCGGAACAGCGGTCGATCGAGCACGCTGTGATAGATCGCTGCGTCCCATCCGCCGCCGGTCTGCAATGCGAAGTCATAGGGGCGGATGCCTTCGTTCCACGACGATAGCGCAAAACTGAAATCGTCGCCGGTGCGCGCGCTGATCATCAGCGGCGTCGTCGAGTAGGCGCAGGAGCCGTTGCCGTGCGGTTCCCCGAATGACTGCTCGACCAATGCGATGCCGTCACGGTCGGTGCGGCCGTGCCAGCGCAGCGCGCCGCTGCAGAAGTCGGTTATCTCGACATCGACGTCCGCAACGGGCGCTGCGTCGTCGAGCCGGGTGACCCAGACGCGTGATGATTCGCGGCCCCACTTGAAGTGCACGCTGAGATTCGTCACCAACGCGGCGGTCGAGACGTAACGCGGTGAGTCTTTGCCGAGCAGCGCTTCACCGAGGCGGCGGCTCTCGATCTCCACGACATAGAAGCCGCGTTCGGAGAGCGGAATCCCAACGACTTCGAACGGCCGCTGTGCTGCGCCGTCGCCGGCGTCCACTGGGACGGTGAAAGTTTCGGTCGCATCCGCCGCGCCGAACACCGATTGATCGGCCGTCTGTTCGATCCACACGGAGCGATTCTGCGCTTCGTCGTGTTCCCAGGCACCGCGCGGTGAATTGGCCGCCTCCACTCGCTGCATCCACTTTGCCACTGCGGCCGCATCCGACGTGTCGTGCAGACGGCGGCCGGCGAGCTCGGCCCGTTTCGCGGGCAACTGTACTTCGATGTTGCGCAGCGTCACCGGCAGCACGGCGCCTTCGTTCGCCTCGAGGATGCCGAACTCACCGGAGAACTTTGCCAGCGGCGGGTATTCGTCGATCTTCACTTCGAGCGGAAACCGATCGGCGTTTGCGAGCGGCCGTCCGATGTCGTCGACAACGTCGGCCGCGAGTTGTACGTGCACGACCTGGTTGTCCGGGAACGGCGGTTTGAAGATCAGCTCTTCGACGGTCGACACCGCGCTTGCAACGGGCTCCGGCGCCAGTGTGCTTCCGTCAGCGGTGACGATCCGCGTCGCGTTAGCGCGGGCAGCAGGCACCGGCGCGCTGAACTGCAGTCGGATTGGTTGCAGCGGTATACAACCTGCGCGCGCATTCACGCGTTCGCATTGCAGATGTGCGGTGAATGCGGGACGCACCTGAAACGCCAATTTCTGATCGAGCGTGGTCGCGATGCCGGTCGGCGCTTCGATGCCCGCGCCCCATACGAGCTGCAGCTTCGTGTCGGGAGGCAACGCGCGCCGGCAGGCCACCACGATGAGCTGCGACTCCGCGTCTTCGAGCGAACGATCGCGAACGCGCGCGCTGGACCGCGCGCCGTCTTTCCAGAGGATCTGGTAGTAGCTGTAGCCGAGCTCGCGGCGCTGGTCGAGGATGGCAGTGCGTTGAGCACCTTCCAGCACGCGCACCGGCACGCGTTCGGCAAGACCATCGATGGCGCAGTACGCCGCGTGTTCGATCGATGCGGAAGTCGCTTGCGAGTCGAGCGCGAGCAGAAAGTTCTGATCCTCGTCGACGGTGCTGCCTTCGTAGGGGAGCGACGTACGGATCGCGGGGCCGCCGCTGTCGAATACAAAACTGCGCGAGCTGCCGACGGGCGCGCCGTCGCGATCTCGAAGATCGGCGCGCAGCTTGAAGGTGCAGCGCACGCCGGCGGGAAGGTCCGCGTCGAAGTCGTACACCCAACTGCGTTCGTCCGCCCAGCGGCCGCGGCCTTTCGCGGCGCAGTCGATGTCGAACGGATCGGCGAGACGCGGATCGCCCAGCGCAACCATCGGCATCGCGAACCGCGCGGTCGCCTGGCGGATCTGTTTCACAGTGCCCTGCGGCGAGAACAGCGAGATAGGATCTGCAATCGCTTCGGCCGAGATCAGTGCCATCAGGATGCAAGCGATCGAAGCCAGCTTCATGTCTTACCCACTTTTACCAAAGGCGCGTGGTGTTCCGAAGAGCTTGCCCCAACAGAATCGAATCCACCATCGACGTACCTGCTCGCTGGACGCCGTGTGCAGCGATGCCGACAATCCCTGTTCGATCTTTGCAGGAGTCAGCGTGGGCGTTCAGAAAGATGCACCGGGGTGGTTCATCAAGGCGTTGGAAACACCCTATGAGGAGGGCGCGATCAGCGTCGACGGCGCGCGCATTCACTATCTGCAATGGGGCGGCGCCAGCGACAAACCCGGCATCGTGCTGGTCCACGGTAACGGCGCGCACGCGCATTGGTGGACATTCATCGCGCCGTTTCTGCTCGAACACTATCGCGTCGTGGCGCTCGACCTATCCGGAATGGGCGATTCCGACCACCGCGATCGCTACTCGCCGGAAGGATTCGCAGCCGAAGTCGTCGGCGTCATGGACGACGCGGGATTGGGGACGGATTCGATCGTCGTCGGCCACAGCTTCGGCGGATTCGTCGCGCTGAACACCGGCTTGAAATACCGCGAGCGGCTCGCCGGCATCGTGCTGGTCGATTCGGCCGTACGGCCGCCGGACTTCCAATGGGAACGCGATCCACGCCGATCACCGGTCCGGCCGAAGCGCGTGTACAACGACCATGCTGAGGCGCTGGCGCGGTTCAGGTTGATGCCGCCGCAGGACTGCAATAATCAGTACATTCTCGACTACATCGGCCGCCATTCCCTGACGCAGACCGAAGGCGGCTGGACCTGGAAATTCGACGACGGTTTGTTCCGCAAGATGGCGTTCGACACGAACATGTCCGAAGGCCTCGCGAAAATCGGCTGCCGCGTGGGCGTGATCTACGGCCAGGACAGCTACCTGTTCAGCCAGGAAGTGGCCGACTACATGTTCAAGGTGCTCGACGAATCGGTGCCGTTCGTGGCCATTCCCGAAGCCCAGCATCATCTCTTTCTGGATCAACCGCTCGCCTTCGTTGCGGCGCTGCGAACCCTGCTCGCGGAGTGGCGGCACTCGAAGCCGTTGCGAGCTGTTCCGCTCTAACACTCAGGAGACAAGACAAAATGCCATCCAGACGCAACAGCATCGAACTCACGGACGCGGAAATCCGCGCCTTCCTCGACAGCCGCAAGACACTGATCATCGTATCCAACGGCAAGGACGGTTACCCGCATCCGATGCCGATGTGGTTCTACGTGGACGACGAGGGCTGTCTCTACTGCACGACGTTCAGCAAGTCGCAGAAGGTCCTCAACTGGCAGCGCGATCCGAAAGCAAGTCTGCTGGTGGAGAGCGGCCTCGAGTACGCACAACTGAAAGGCATCGTGATCTATGCGCGCGCCGAGATCATCGAAGACCTCGACACCGCCATCGATACGCTCGTCAAAATCAATACGCGCGGAACCACGATCGACGCGGCCCAACGACAGGCTTTAACCGCGGCAGTATCGAAGACCGCATCGAAACGCGCGGTCATCAAGTTCCATCCTGAGCGGTACGTTAGCTGGGATCACTCGAAACTCGCAGGACGGTACTAGTGTACTGTAACAGCTGAAACGATAGTATGATTATGTTCATGAACACAATCAAACTTTCG
>JANLUG010000844.1:0-4031 GCA_031363335.1 Gammaproteobacteria bacterium | reverse complement strand
CGGCACGCGGCGTTCGGCACGCACATCGGAAACGGCCGCCGCGCTCGGCGGCGAAATCGTCGCAACTGCAGGTGCCGCGATACGAGTCACCTTCTGCGCGGCGGCTCGCAGCACGTCTTCCTTGGTCACGCGACCGTCCTTGCCGGTGCCGTCGACACGACCCAATGCGACGCCCTGCTCTTCCGCGAGCTTGCGTGCAGCCGGACTGACACTCGCGGGTTCGCGTTCGATCGATACCGCGGCTTTTGCAGCGGGTTCCGCGGCCGGCCTGAATGCCGCTACGGCACTGGCTTTGACGGGTGTAGGTTGCGCTGTAATTGCACCTTCGGTGAACAACCCAACGACTTCCTCCGACAATACGATGTCGCCGACGGCCTTCACGATCTGCTGCAGCGTCCCATCGGCCGGCGCGACGATTTCGAGCACCACTTTGTCGGTTTCGATTTCGACCAGCACCTCGTCACGTTTCACGGGCTCACCTGGTTGCTTGTGCCAGGCTGCAACCGTGCCGTCCGCAATCGATTCCGGGAAGCTGGGGGCCTTTATTTCTACCGTCACGCGATCATCCTTCTTCGTGTTCTTCGGCGGCGTCTACATCAGCCGTAAAGCGCGTCTTCGACCAGACGCGTCTGTTGTTGGACATGCAACTGCATGTATCCGGCCGCCGGGGCGGCAGATGCTTCGCGACCCGCATACGACAGATACAGGTCTTCGCCATGCGTCAGAATCACACGCCGCATGTGATGCTGGCTTGCATACCACGCACCTTGATTCATCGGCTCTTCCTGACACCAGACGACGTCTTTGAGGTTCTTGTACGGCGCGATCGCCTGAGCCAGTTCCTGTTCGGGGAACGGATACAACTGCTCGAGACGCACGATCGCAACGTCTTCCGCCTTATCGTCGCGGCGACGCTCGAGCAGGTCGTAATACACCTTGCCGCTGCACAACACGACGCGCGATACGCGCTCGGCGTCAATCGGATCGATCTCGCTCATCACCGGCTGAAAGGTTCCGTTAGCGAGATCCTCGAGCGTCGAGATCGCGAGCTTGTGGCGCAGCAGGCTCTTCGGCGTGAACGCGATCAGCGGCTTGCGCAGCGGGCGTATCACCTGCCGCCGCAGCATGTGGAACATTTGCGCCGGCGTCGTGGGGACACAGACCTGGATATTGTGTTGCGCGGCCATCTGCAAATAACGTTCGATGCGGCCCGATGAATGTTCGGCCCCGGCGCCTTCGTAGCCGTGCGGCAACAGCAGAACGAGTCCACAGAGGCGCACCCACTTGTGCTCGCCGCTGGTGATGAACTGATCGATCACCACCTGCGCGCCGTTCGCGAAATCGCCGAACTGCGCTTCCCACAACACGAGCGCATTCGGCATCGTCGTCGAGTAGCCATATTCGAAGGCGAGCACGGCCGCTTCCGACAGCAACGAATCGTAGATGTCGAAACGGGCTTTCTCGGAAATGTGGTTCAGCGGAATGTAGCGGCGGCCGTCTTTCTGACTGAACAGCATCGCGTGACGGTGCGAAAACGTGCCGCGCCCGACATCCTGACCCGTCAACCGGATGGGATGTCCTTCGTCGAGCAGCGTTGCGTACGCGAGGTTCTCCGCGTAACCCCAGTTCAACGGCAACGCGCCCGCCGACATCTTGTGACGATCTTCCACGAGTCGTTGCACCTGCGGATGCAACGCGAAACCATCGGGCAGTTGTTCCATCTGCGCCGCGAGTTTGCGCAAGCCCGCCATCGGGAAGCGCGTGTCAGCCGGCGTCGTCCAGTGATGACCGAGGTACGGCGTCCAGTCGACATATAGCTGGGTATTCGGCTTGGACACAAGGCTGAGCGCGACGTGGTCACCGGATTCCAACGCCTGACGATACGTCTCGACCATCTGGTCGGCATCTTCCTGCGTGACGGTGCCGTCGGCGACGAGCTTCTCCGCATAGATCGTGCGCGTCGTCGGTTGCTTGCGGATGCGCTGATACATCAGCGGCTGGGTCGTCATCGGCTCTTCCGCTTCGTTGTGGCCGCGGCGGCGATAGCCGACCAGATCTATCACCACGTCTTTCCGGAACTGCATCCGATAGTCGACGGCAACCTGAGTGACGAACAGCACTTCTTCCGGATCGTCGCCGTTCACATGGAAAATCGGCGCCTGCACCATGCGCGCAACTTCGGTGCAGTACTCCGTCGAGCGCGCATCGTCCTGACGGCTCGTGGTGAAGCCGATCTGGTTGTTGATGATCAGGTGAATCGTGCCGCCGGTTTTGAAGCCGCGCGTCTGCGACATCTGGAACGTCTCCATCACGACGCCCTGGCCCGAGAACGCGGCGTCGCCGTGGATGATGATCGGCACGACGAGATTGCCGGCATAGTCGAGCCGCCGATCCTGCCGCGCGCGAACCGAGCCTTCAGCAACCGGCCCGACAATCTCGAGGTGTGACGGGTTGAACGCGAGCGCCAGATGCATCTCGCCGCCCGGCGTCATCACGTTCGACGAGAAGCCCTGGTGATATTTCACGTCGCCGGAGGTTTGCGTAACGGGCAGTTTTCCCTCGAACTCATCGAACAGTTCGCGCGGGTGCTTGCCGAGAATGTTAACGAGCACGTTGAGGCGCCCACGGTGCGCCATCGCAATCACCGTTTCGACGATGCCGTGCGACCCCGCGCGCTGGATCGCCTCGTGCAGCATCGGAATGAGACTTTCGCCACCTTCGAGTCCGAATCGTTTCGTGCCGGGAAACTTGTTCTGCAGATAGCGTTCGAGTCCTTCGGCGGCAGTCAGCCGCTCGAGAATCATCCGCTTCACGTCGTCGCCGTATTCCGGATGGCAGCGCACGCTCTCGAGCCGCTGCTGCACCCAGAGCTGTTCAGCCGCATCGACGATGTGCATGTATTCCGCGCCGACACTGCCGCAATACGTGTGTTCAAGCGCCGCGACGATATCGCGCAGCGTCGCCTTTTCGGCGCCATAGAAAAAGGTGCCGGTTTGAAACACCGTGTCGAGGTCAGCGGCGGAAAGGTGGTGATACGCGAGATCGAGCACCGGCGCCGGCGGTCGCTCCATCATGCCCAACGGGTCGATCGTGGCGCGTTTGTGGCCACGATGACGATAGGCGGAGATCAGCTCCGTCACCCGGATCTGTTTGCGTTCGTGATCGTTGGCCACTTCGGTTGCGACAGACTGCGGCCGCGCCCTCAGGCGATTGCGGCCGATCAATTCGAAGTGCCGGATCACCGTGCTGTGCGGCACGTCGGATGCGATCACGCCGTCGACGCGCGGCAGTTTCTCGAAGTAAGTGCGCCATTCCGGCGGCACGCCGTTCGGATTCTCGAGATAGGTTTCGTACAACGATTCGATGTACGCGACGTTGCCCCCCGCGAGGTGCGAGGTCTTCTGCATGTGTTCCAGGAAGGATTCCGACATCCGTATCGCCGTGCCTTTACTCGCCCACGCGAAGTCTAGCAGTTCGCATAAGGGCGGGTGTGTGCGGCGATGCTCGCCCTACCGGTCCCGTCAGCGATCAGGTGCCCTGCTGCAGCAGCATCGAACGGATCTTGCCGATGGCGCGCGTCGGATTCAGCCCCTTCGGGCAGACGCTGACGCAGTTCATGATGCCGCGGCAACGGAACACGCTGAACGGATCGTCGAGCGCGGCCAGCCGTTCCGCCGTCGCCGTATCGCGGCTGTCGGCGAGGAATCGGTATGCCTGCAGCAGTCCGGCCGGGCCGATGAACTTTTCGGGGTTCCACCAGAACGACGGACACGCCGTTGAGCAGCACGCGCACAGGATGCATTCATACAAACCGTCGAGTTTTGCGCGATCTTCCTGCGACTGCAGCCGCTCCTGAGCCGGCGCGGGCGTATCGTTGATCACGTACGGACGAATCTTCTCGTATTGCCGATAGAACTGACTCATGTCGATGACGAGGTCGCGGATCACGGGCAATCCGGGCAACGGCCGTAATACGAGTTTGCCTTTTTTCGCGACCTCTGAGACGGGCGTGATACAGGCGAGACCATTCT
>JANLUG010000818.1:0-2722 GCA_031363335.1 Gammaproteobacteria bacterium | reverse complement strand
CCCATGCCGACGAGCTGGCGCACGAGGTTGATGTCGTTGATCGCGCGCGCCATCAGATCGCCGGTCGGATGCTGGGCGAAGAACCCCGGGCCCTGATGTTGCAGATGGTCGTAGACCCGCTTGCGCAGATCGTAAGCAACCGAAACGCCGATGCGCCGGATCACCCGACGGCTGACGATGATGCAGCAGAACTCGCCGAGCACGCAGAGCACAATCGCGAACGCGGGCCATGCGAGCGCGGCACGGGCCGCGGCAAAATCGATCGTGCCGCCGGCGAGTTGGGAATTGCCGGACACGATGCGATCGATGCCGTCGCGCAGGAACAGCGGGATCGCGGCTTCGAACACGCGCGCCGCCAGCAGGCCGCACATTCCTCCCCAGAACGGCACCTTGTAGCGATCGTGATACGGCAACAGACGCCGCAGCGGTGTCGCCATTGCGACTCCTCGTTGCCATCTGGGAGATGAAATGACTGCGCGCGGCGGATGCCGCGCGCGCCGCATGATAGAGGTAAACGCGGCGCGTGCCAAAACGGGCCGCAACGCCTCGGCAATCACCTATTGCGGCTCGCGGGCCGCTCGGGTCTGCTGCGACGTGGCGAGGAACTGGGGAGTTCGATGCAGCCGGTCGACATACACCTGATCGCGGTGGCCGCAATGGCAGCCGGCGGAATCATCTTCTTCGGTGTGCTTTACGCGATCTTCTACGCACTCGGCCGGCTCGGTTCGAACCGGCGCTTCGTACGGCTCGCGTATGCGGGTTACTTCGGCTTGTTGTCCTGCACGTGGCTGCTCGCGCAGTCGCTGCAGTTGTCCGGCATCTGGCTCGTGCTGGTTGTCTGCCTGCTCATCGGATACCTGATCGCACCGCCGCTCGTGTGGCGCCTTTCGGTCGCAATCCACACAACCGACACGCACGTAGAGGCGCACGCCCATGAATGAACGTCGCGTCGCGTGGTGGGCCAGCGAAGACTTCTGGCGCAAATGCGCGATCTTCGTCACTGCATTCATGGCTGTAGTGCTGATCGTGCTGACGTTCGACTCGGTATCGGCGATCACCGCCGGGCGCGGTCACGTGCCGGCCTACACCGTCATCAATCAACGCATCGGCTACGTCTTCGACGAGACGCGCAACATGAAGGTGCCGTCGATCGGCGCGTCAGCGCCATTGTTCGGCGCGACCCTCGACGCCGAAGCGGCGCTCGCGCTGGTCGACCTCGGCAAGGTCACGTCACAGTCGAAGAACTGCATGGACTGCCACACGATCCTCGGTAACGGTGCGTACTACGCGCCCGATCTGACGAAAGCGTGGCTCGATCCCGCGTGGGGCAACGAGGCGTCGCGCGAGACCATGATGATGAACTTTCTGCTGGATCCGAATCGCTACGCACGCACTTACGGCACCAACCGACGCATGCCGAATCTCGGCATCACCGAAGCCGAAGCCCGCGGCTTGATCGCCTATCTGAAGTGGATGTCGGCCATCGACACCAACGGTTTTCCGGCCGGCTTCGTTGCGATCGAACAAGGAGGCTGACGTGATCGACTACCGGAGCCTGGCTGAGGGACAGAAAGTCGCGGTGAAATATTTCGCCGCGGCGATGGTGCTGTTCCTCGTGCAAATCGTGTTCGGTCTGATTGCGGGGCTGCAGTTCCTGATGCCCGAGTTCCTCTACAGCGTGCTCGACTTCAACGTGACGCGGATGGTGCACATCAACGCGATGATCGTGTGGATGCTGTATGGCTTCATCGGCTCCGTGTACTGGTTGGTCGAAGACGAAAGCGGTGTCGAACTGGTCGGCGCGAGGCTCGCGAACATCAATTTCTGGATCTTCACGACCGCCGTCGCGGTGGTGGTGGTCGTGTTCCTGGTCGTGCAATCCGGCCCCGGCAACCAGCAGTCGATCTGGCTCATCAACGAAGGCCGCGAGTACATCGAGGCGCCGCGCTGGGCCGATATCGGCATCGTCGTGTGCGTGCTGATCTTCTTCTACAACATCGCGGCGACGTTTCTGAAAGGTCGATTCAGCGGCATCTCCGGAACGTTGGTGCTCGATCTCATCGCGCTCGCCGGTATGTACCTCGCCGGCATGTTCTACACCACGAACGTGTCCGTGGATCAGTTCTGGTGGTGGTGGGTGATTCACCTGTGGGTGGAAGCGACCTGGGAGGTGCTCGTCGGCTGCATCATGGCGTGGGGCCTGATGAAAACGCTGGGTGCACGGCGGCAGATCGTCACGACGTGGTTGTACATCGAAGTGGCGCTGATGTTCGGTTCCGGCATTCTCGGACTCGGCCACCACTACTTCTGGATCGGCACGCCCGAGTACTGGCTGACGATCGGCGGCTTCTTCTCGGCGCTCGAACCGATCCCGCTCGTTGCGATGGTCGTGCACGCCGTGTATGACGCGGGCCGTCACGGCTTTCAGAGTCGCAACAACCCTGCGCTCGCGTGGTTGATCGCACATGCGTTCGGCAATTTCCTCGGCGCCGGCGTGTGGGGCTTCATTCACACGCTGCCGCAGATCAATCTCTACACGCACGGCACACAGTGGACCGCATCGCACGGCCACCTTGCATTCTTCGGCGCGTACGCAACGATCGTCATCGCGATGATCTACATCGCCGTACAGCGCGTGCGCGGCAATGTGTGGATGTCAGAAGACCTTCCGGGAAATGGCTGGAAGTGGAAGTGGGCTCTCGGCCTGCTGAATTTCGGCGTG
>JANLUG010000814.1:0-1128 GCA_031363335.1 Gammaproteobacteria bacterium | reverse complement strand
CAACAACGGCTGTGATGTCCCAACAAGTCAAAAGCCGGTGCCAGGCACCGGCTGTTGACTTGTTCATCGGTTCACCCGCTACGGGCAAAACCTACAACCTTAGGTGGACAAGCTGCGATCAGGTGGAGGCTTGTTGCACAGGACCCTCTTGCGCCATGGATGGCGCATGGGAGAGCGCCCAGGGACGGCTCGAACGTGTCCAGCGCGGCAAGCCTCCACCTCCACCGTGCGACCAGCGAGACAGCCCGCTAGAACAGGAGAGCGTCACCGACGCAACGCCACAATTCCTGTTGTGCCAGCGTCAACAGCGGCGATGTCGGAACCGGAAACGAACCGTAGCCGATGATCATCAACTCGCGTTCGAGGTCGAACCACGCGAACTGGCCGTGGATGCCGAGCATCGTGAACTGCCGTCGCGGCTCGATCACCCAGAACTGATTGCGATAGTGGCCGTTCGGGTACCGTGCCGAAGGCTCGACCGAATTGAATGCCTGATGGGCGGCGGCGTTCGGTGCGCAGACGTCGGCGATGAACGATTCCGGAACGATTTGTTCCCCGGCTAGATTGCGGCCGCTGTTGATCATCACGCTCGCCCATCGCGCGAAGTCGGCCAGCGTCAGGCTGAGTTGGCCTTCCGCGATCGGAAAACCGAGACCATCGGTATTGAACCAGCCGACCGATTCGGCGCCCACGCGACGAAACAGCTGTCGTTCGATAAGCGGCAGGATTGGCTCTTCATACGCGCCTTCAACGGCCATCATCAATGCGTTCGTCAACGGCGATGCATAGTTGAAGCGGCTGCCGGGCTCGGCGGCGCGCTCCGTCATCCGCTCGATCAACCAGCGTCGCGCGCCAATCGACTCGTTGGCGGCCGCCGGGTAGTAACCCACCGCACGGGCATATGAGCAATAGTCGCTGCTCTTGTCTTCGTAGGCTTCGACGTATCGCAGGCCGGGACACATGTCGAGCACGTGCTGCAGCGTCACGTCGTGCCAGCCCGGCACCGCGCGCAACTCGGGCAGATAGCGGTCGAACGGGGTCGCGGCATTCATCCGTCCCTCGTCGATTGACTGTGCGATCAGCATCGTCGTGAGCGACTTCGTCGTGGAATGCTGCACGTGATGATCG
>JANLUG010000766.1:0-3634 GCA_031363335.1 Gammaproteobacteria bacterium | reverse complement strand
TCGGAGCGCCCAGGGACGGCTCGAGCGTGTCCGGCGCGTCAAGCCTCCACCTCCACCGGACTACAAAGCGTGCGCGCGCCGTTACAGGTCGGAAGCGCGGAAGCTGACCTCGCGACTCGCCAGCGACTCGGCTGATTCCAGCACTTCGCTCAACGCCATCTCGAAGCTCTGAACGAGCCCCAACAGGTTCTTGTTGTCGCCATGCGCGAGCGCGAGTTCCAGCGCTTTTGATGCGTCCTTCAGGTCAGCGGCACCGAAGCTGCCTGCAACGCCGTGCAGGTTGTGCGCGAGCCGCTCGCCGGCGTCCATGTTGTTCTCGGTCACCGCTTCGCGCATCCGTTGGCCGGCGTCGCCGTAGTAGCGTCCGAAGTCGCCCATCAGCTTCAGCATCAGTTTGACGTTGCCGTTGTGGCCCTTGATGGCTTCGCCGACGTTGATGCCGGGTGTGCGTTGATTCACCAGGTCGGCGAGTTGCGCCGCTTCGGTGGCTTCCGTGGCCGGATCGTCGCTCGCGCGGCGCCGCTTGGGCGTTGTCTCTGCCGCCACCGCGGCGAGCAGGCTGTGCAGAGTCGAGAGGAGCTCGTCGAAGTCGATCGGCTTGGTGACATATGCGTTGCAACCGGCCAGTAGCGCGGCGGAGCGGCGCTCGGCCAGCGCATCGGCGGATACCGCGATGATCGGCATCGTCAGACCCGCGTCGCGAATCGTCTTCGTTGCGGTGAGGCCATCGACCTCCGGCATGTGGATGTCCATCAGGATCGCGTCGTAGTTTCGCTCCAGCGCCAGATCGATCGCCTGTCGGCCCGTTTCCGCAATGTCGATCGTCGCGTCGCTGCGCTGCAGATATTCCAGCGCGAGCTGCTGGTTGATCGGGTTGTCTTCCGCCAACAGAATGCGCCGGCCGCGCAGAATGTCGGCGCTGCGCGGACGCGGTCGCACGTCGGATGCGATCGTTACTTTCTGGGTCGAGCGCTGGAAGCGCGCATCGAATGCGAAGCAACTGCCTTTGCCGACTTCGGATCGAACCGAAATAGCGCCGCCCATCACGGCAACCAGGCTCTTGCAGATCGCGAGCCCGAGACCGGTGCCGCCGAAGCGCCGCGTCGTGGACGTCTCCGCCTGCTGGAACGATTCGAACAGGCGCGTCTGCTGCTCGGGGCTGATACCGATGCCGGTATCGATCACTTGAACGCCCACCACGAATATGTCGTTGGCGACGCGTTGCAGTTGCGCATCGACCGTGACGCTACCGGATTCCGTGAACTTGATTGCGTTGCCGATCAGGTTGATGAGTACCTGCTTCAGACGCAGCGCATCGCCGACGACGATGCCGTCGCCGGGAAATTCGGGGTGTTCGCCGGTGTGATCCACCACCGTGAAATCGAGATTCTTCTTCCGCACTTCGGTTCGAAACAACCGCTCCACTTCGCGCAAGGTATCGCCGAAGTCGAACGGCGCTTCTTCCAGCACCAGCTTGCCGGCTTCGATCTTCGAAAAATCGAGCACGTCGTTGACGAGCGTCAGCAGCGATTCAGCGGCATTGCGTATCGACGCCAGATATTCGCGCTGCTTGCGGTCGAGTTGCGTTTCGAGCGTGAGCCGCGAGAAACCGACGATCGCGTTCATCGGTGTGCGGATCTCGTGGCTCATGTTCGCGAGAAACTCGCTTTTCGCCTGTGTTGCCGCTTCAGCGATCTGTCGGCGCTTCTCGGCCTGGCCGCGTTCGACGCGCGCGCTGATGTCGATTACCGATCCGTCGATGACCTCGCCCTGGTTCGGATCCTGGTTGACGCGCGCGTTCAGCGACATCCAGAACGTACGGCCGTCGCGGATCACGCCTTCCGCTTCGAACGCGACGGCGAGGCCCGTTTCGTCGAGCAGCGACATCAATTCCTGCGAACGATCCTTCTTCAGGAATACGCGATCGAGCAGGTCGCGATAGTCCGCGAGCAACGCTTCCGTCGAATCGAAACCGAGAATGCGGGCCAGCGTCGGGTTCGCGCGGATCAACACGCCTTCGCCGCTGATCCGGAACAGACCTTCGTTCGCGCTGTCGTAAAGCGTGCGGTATTCGTCGCGCGTCGCCTGCAGATCGGCATAGAGGCGTGCGTTCTCGATCGAAATCGCCGCTTGCGAGGCGAGCAGACTCAATACTTCGACGCGCTGCGCGGTGAACACGCCGGTCAGCCAGCGATGTTCGACGTACAACACGCCGATCGCTTCGTTGCGCGCGATGATCGGCAAACCCATCACCGACAGCGGCTGGAAGTCCTTCACGTACACGTCCTGCGTGAAGACGTCTTCCTTCGTCGCATCCGCGAGCACCAATGCCTGGCGCGTTCGCGCCACGAACTGAATGATGCTCTGCGGCACTTCTTCGCAGTCTTCGAGCGCAATCGGCGGCGCGAGGCGGCGCGTCGATCCGCCGTCGACCGACGCGATCGCTTCGACGTAGAGCCGGTCGTCGTGCGACAGCAACATCGTCGCCTTCTGCGCACCCGCGTGTTCGAGCGCGAGGCGCAGCAGCTTGATCAATACGCGGTCCAGCACGATTTCGCCCGAGATCGTCTGCGCGGCTTTTAATACCGTCGTCGTATCGAGCAGGCGCTGGCCGATTTCGTGGCTCTCGTCGGTGCCGCTGACGCTCGCGAAGTCGCGCACCGTCAGATCGACGAGGTCGCCGACGCTCCACGCGCCGGAATCCGGTCGCGCCGACCGGTGATCGCCGATGTACGACTGGAATTCGCGTTCGAGCTGATTGCCCTTCGACAGCGCGCCCCAGCGCAGATAGGCCTGGTACGCGTTGCGCATGAAGAGGCGTGCGAAGTCGGTACGCGCCGACTTGTGGCAAAGACGCGCCGCCAGTTCGTAGGCGATCGCTTCGTCGTTCGCGAGACCGAGGCGGCGTGCGGTATGGGCGGCCGCTTCGTAGCGCTCGAGCGCCGCGGTGGTCTGGCCACGTGCCCACGCGATTTCGGCCTCGATGATCGCGACCTTGGGTGCCGCGGACTGACAGCCGTAGCGCTCCCAGCGCTGCAGCAGCGCGAGCGGCTCGCGAACGGCGCGAAGCGCTTCGTCGCCGCCGGTACGCATCGTCGTCAATGCGTCGGCGAACGTGAACCACAGGATCATCGGTGAACCGGTGAGGCGGCCAATGTAGCGGCGCGCCTCGACGAGCACGTTGGAGGCGCCCTGGTAGTCGTTGAACAGCACGGCGAAATACGCGCGCAGCGTATAGATGTACGCGAGCGCGGCCTGGTCGTCGGGGTTCTCGAACTGCGCGTCGTCCGAACCTTCCTGCGAGTCGCCGTGGCCGAGCAGGCTCGCGAGCACTTGTTGGATGAAGCGGGCGATGTTGACTGCGGTGACGTGTTTCAGCGGCGTCACATCGGCGAGGCGGGCCGCCAGTTCGCGCGACAGTGACGCGAGTTCCATGCCGCGCGCTAACGCGTTGGTCGCATAGAAGACGATGGCGACCAGCGCGAATTCATAGTCGTGGGGCGGCAGGCATGGGGCGCGGGGGTAGGGGAATGGGGGGCGCGGCATCGCCCAAGAAAAAGTGCCAGGGTAGGGGTGGCCCGCGAACACACAACACGCGCGCCGGGGGGCTTTTTGGCGCCCGCGCCCGCCCCCG
>JANLUG010000738.1:0-3975 GCA_031363335.1 Gammaproteobacteria bacterium | reverse complement strand
GATGGAAGCCATCGGCGTGGAGGAGGAGCTGGCCGCTGTCAGCCTCGGTGCGAATGGATGGCTGGTGTTCTGGCAGATCACGGTACCGAACATCAAATGGGGCCTGATCTACGGGATCATTCTGTGCAATGCGCGGGCGATGGGCGAATTCGGCGCCGTGTTCGTGGTGTCGGGCCACATCGCGGGCCTCACCGATACGATGCCGCTGCGCATCGAAAAACTCTTCCAGGAATACAACTTACCCGGTTCGTTTGCGGTTGCGTCGCTGCTTACGCTGGTCGCCTTGCTCACATTGCTTGCGGGCGTCGGCGTCGACCGGGCGGAAGCCGCGCGCGCCAGATCTGCGGCCGAAGGAACCAACGAGTTACGTTCATGAGCATTTCCATTGATCGCGTTTCGAAAAAATTCGGCAACTTCACGGCGCTCGAGCGCGTCAGCCTCGAAGTTCCCGACGGCGAGCTGCTCGCTCTGCTCGGACCTTCGGGTTCCGGAAAGACGACGCTGTTGCGGATCATCGCCGGGCTCGAAGTGGCCGATTCCGGCACCGTGATCAGCGATGGCGAAGACATCACAAACGAATCGGCGCGCCATCGCAAAGTGGGTTTCGTGTTCCAGCACTACGCTCTGTTCCGGCACATGACCGTTGCGGAGAACATTGCGTATGGTCTGAGAGTGCGTAAGGCGCCGCGTAAGCAGATCAAAGAGCGCGTAGACGAGATGCTGCATCTGATTCGCCTCGAAACGCTGCAGAATCGCTATCCCGGTCAACTATCTGGGGGCCAGCGGCAACGTGTCGCGCTTGCGCGGGCGCTCGCGGCGCAACCCAGCGTGCTGTTGCTCGACGAGCCGTTCGGCGCGCTCGACGCGAAGGTGCGGCAGGAACTGCGGCAGTGGATTCGCCGCCTGCACGATGAAATCCACGTGACCAGCATCTTCGTCACGCACGACCAGGAAGAGGCCTTCGAAGTGGCCGATCGCGTGGTCGTCATGAACCACGCGCACATCGAACAGATCGGCACGCCGCACGAGGTCTACAGTCATCCGGCGACGGCGTTCGTGTATCAGTTCCTGGGCAACGTCACGACATTTCGCGGCACCGTCCGCGACGAGTGGTTTCAGCTCGGCGACACGTCCGTGTATCTGCCGGTGCGGGACCACGTCCGCAATGGACCTGCCATCGCGTGCGTGCGCAATCACGACGTCAGAGTTCATCTCGAACCGAACGCTGCCGCGCCGATTGCGGCACGCATCACCCACGTCAATCCGGCGGGAGCGATCGTTCGCGTCGAACTCGAACGCCTCGATGACCAGAGCCGTATCGCAGCGGAGTTGAGCAAGGAGAACGGCATTCCCGCGCTGCATCCTGGCGTGAATGCTTTCGTAGAACTGCGCAATGTGCGCTTTTTTGCCGATGACGAAACGCACCCCGCTGCGCCCCACGCCGTGGGCAGCCAAAGTACAACAGCCTGATTGAGGCGCGCCCGGAATCGGACGCTAGGGCTTATCGACCAAGGCCCACGCGCGGTCGGATCGCATCCGGCACGCATCCTTGAAGCCGATTGCGGTATCCGAACTCGCGTTACCGTCGAGGCCGCGCTTGTACACGCCCTGAATGATCGCGGCCGAACGGAACAGGTTGTACACCACGTAGAAATTCCAGTTGTCGATCGCGCCGCGACCGGCGAATTTGCAGTATTCCGCGATGAACTCGCGCTCCGACGGAATGCCGAAGTCCGCAAGATCGGGGCGCGAAAGACCGGCGGTGGTGTATGAATCCGAGTGGTAATCCATGCAGACGTAGCCGAGGTCTGCCAGCGGATGGCCGAGCGTCGACAGCTCCCAGTCGAGCACCGCGGCGATGCGCGGCTGCGTCGGGTGGATCAGCACGTTGCCCATGCGGTAGTCGCCGTGAACGATCACGGTCTCGTCGGCTTCCGGCGTGTGCTCCGGCAACCAGCGCATCAGGTTGTCCATTGCCGGCAGCGACTCGGTCTGCGATGCGACGTACTGCTTGCTCCAGCGCGAGATCTGCCGCGTGTAGTAATTGCCGGGTCTGCCGAAGCTCTCGAGGCCGACGGCGCGGAAATCGACGCGATGCAGCGCCGCGAGAACGCGGGCGAGATCTTTGTAGACGGCGCGCCGTTCGACGTTGTCCATCGACGGCAACAACAGATCGGTGAACACGCGGCCCGCCACTTTCTCCATCACGTAGAATTTCGTGCCGATCACCGACGTGTCTTCGCATAGCGCGTACATCTTCGGAACGGGTACGTCGGAATCGCGCAGCGCGTGCATCACGCGATATTCGCGGTCGACCTGGTGCGCAGACGGCAGCAGCTCGCCGGGCGGTTGCTTCCGCAGCACGTACTCCCGCGAGCCGGCGCGCAACGCGAATGTCGGATTGCTCTGGCCGCCCTCGAACTGGCGCACGCTCAAGCCGCCTTCGTAACCGTCGACGTACTTCGCCATGTAGGCATCGAGTGCGCGTTCGTCGAAGCGGTGCGCCTCGCGAACCGGCGTCAATGTCGGAAGGTCGGTCATCGCGGAATCTCTTGTTGGAGTGAAGCGGCGGTCAAGGATACGGCTTGATTCCGTTCGTCGCAAAATGAGAGGCTGCATGCCTTCGCGCGATTTCAAACAGTTCTCGGGGGAAGTGATGCCACTAGCGAAACGTATGGCGGTGACGTTGCCGGCGAGTCCGTTCATCAAGGATTCGGTCGAGCGGGTCAAATGGGCCGAAGCCAACGGCTATACCGACGCCTGGTTCGGCGACGGCGGCGCGCCCGATGCATTGACCGTGACGGCTGCATTGGCGCACCACGTGAAGACGCTGCGCCTCGGCGTGGCGGTTACGCCTGTTTACACGCGCACACCTGCAGTGCTCGCCGCGACCGCGAATGCGATCGGGCAGTTGCTGCCGGGGCGTTTCGTCATGGGTCTTGGTTCGTCGAGCCAGACGATGATGGGCGGCTGGCACGGCTTGCCCCTCGATAAACCCGTTACCCGGGTGAAAGAGACCGCCATCATGGTGCGCTCGATGCTGAAGGGCGAGAAATCCGAGTTCGATCTCGAAACGATGTCGAGCCACGGCTATCGCCAATACCCGATGGAGAACCCGCCGCCGGTCTACATTGCGGCGCTGCGTTCGAACATGATCGAGATGGCGGCCGAAATCGGCGACGGTGTGATCTTCAATCTATGGCCGAAACGCGCGCTCTCGAAGATGATCGAGCACGTGAAGATCGGCGCCAAACGCGCGGGTAAAGATTGGCGCGACGTCGAAATCGTCAACCGGGCGATGGTGCTCGTCACCGACGACAAGGCTGAGGCGCGCAACCGGTTCCGCGGCGCATTCGCCCCGTACTACGCAACACCGGTATACAACAAATTCCTCGCTTGGGCCGGTTACGAAGATGCCGCCGAGACCATCAACGAAGGGTGGGCCGCGAAAGATCGTGCGAAGACCGGCGGCGCGCTGACGGATGCGCTGATCGACGAGGTCGCGATCATCGGCAGCGAAGACGAATGTCGTGCGCGCATTCGCGAAGACGCGGCCGGCGGCATCCACACGCACATCATTGCGCCGCTCGCGGGTTCCAATGCGGCGGAAGCGATGCGCACGTTCAAGGCGTTCACGCCCGACCAGTTCTCGTTCTGAGGGGAATCGACATGGAATACCGCAGGATCATCGTCGACATACCGCGACCGAAAGTTCAGCGAATCACGTTGAATCGGCCGGAGAAGCGCAATCCGCTGTCGAATGAATTGCGCGGCGAACTGTTTCATGCGCTCGAGTCGGCCGACAACGATCCGAACATTGCCGTGACGATCATCCGCGGCGCAGGTGAGTGTTTTTCGGCCGGCTACGATCTGAAGTCGAACGTCGCGGAGGGTCAGCCGTTCCATACGGCGGGCGGCCTCGGCAACTGGCCGCGCCACGTGGTCGATGGCTTCTTCAGGATGTGGGATCTCGGC
>JANLUG010000711.1:0-2841 GCA_031363335.1 Gammaproteobacteria bacterium | reverse complement strand
TCGGAGCTGAGCGCCGCGTCGAAATGGCTCTGGTGAAACCCGAGCGCGGACAGCTCCCGCATGACGCCGCGGTTCAACTGCGGGATTAATTTCCGGCGTCGGGCAGAGAGTTCCTGTCCGGCACGAACGATCGCGGCAATCGCCTCGTCGAACTGCGCGATGGTTTCGATGTCACGGAGCGACATACCGATGAACGGCGCGCGCAGTAGAGCCAACCAAGCAATTCGATCGGCGTCCGACGAGAGCGCCTTCAGCACGCTCAAGAGATCGCCGATGATCGGCTGATCGGCAAGCGCGTGAATGTCGGTCCCCGCCCACGAAATATTCTGCGCGGTCAGCCTCGGCAGCACGTGCGCAAGGTGCGTGCGATTTCGCACGAGGATCGCGATGGATTCGTCGGCGTGATACTTCTGGATCGACTCGATCGTCTGCGACAGCGCCACTGCCTCCGCTCGGTCACCATCGGGAGATGTGATGCCGTATATGCGGCAGCCGTCGTCGGGACGAGTGGCGTGAACCGCCGTTGACGGTGAGAACGACACGCGACCGAGCACAGGGTCCTCTACACCCCCGAGCGATCCCGCAAAGATGTAGTTGCACCAATCGACAAGCGCCGCAGAGGAGCGAAAGTTCGCGCTCAGTCGGATCGGAGTGAGTCGCAACGAGGCGATGCCATTGCGCCGAGCACGTTGGAATAGCGCGACGTCGGCATCGCGGAATCGGTAGATTGATTGCATCGGATCGCCAACGACGAAGAGCGAGCGCGCGTCGTCGTCTTGCCATTCCTCGGTGAGACGTTCCACGAGCCGGAACTGAATGGCCGAGGTGTCCTGGAACTCGTCGATAAGGAGATGCTTGATACGGTAGTCGAGAGCCAGCGCGAGATCGGTTGGCGACTCCGGGTCACCCAGCGCCCGCTGCGCCGCAAAGTTGAGTTCGGCAAAGTCGATCACGCGGTTTCGCCGAAAGATGCCATCGAGTTCCGCGGCCGCGAGGGCGAGTGCCGTGGCTGCATTTACGATCGCATCGACTTCGTCCGCGCCGAGCATCGCATCTGGAAGGAAGCGCAACGAAGACAATCGTTCAATCAGACCGCGTGCCGCCAGATCGTCGATCAGTGCCTTCAGGCGCGCCTTCGCTGACTGGTTGGCGATGCCCGCATCGCTGAAGCCCTGCGCGCTTCCGAGACGGCTTCTGGGTTGACCGTCGCGAGTAGCAACCAGACCCGCGATGAACTGCCAGTGTTGGAGCTGCCAAGCAATTCCTGCTTCCGGCCACTCGACATCCAGCCGTTTCGCCGCGTCGGTTGCAACCATTGCAAGCTCCTTGCGTCGATCGGCGCTGAGCTCAGCGTCGATGTCGGAAAAGGCGGCCATGTGCAGCGAGCGTATTCCGGCTTCGATCGCACCAGTGATTGCAGCTCGTCGCGCATGGTCGATCGCGGGATCGCCGACGCCGGTATGGCCGGCCCGTAGCGTCATCGCGACGACGTCCAGCCACTGATCGCGCTTTGCGAGCATCGTGCTCATCGATGTCCGCGCCCTCTCATAGTCGTTGTCGAACAGCGCTAGAACACCGACCAGCTCCGCATTCAGCGCATCGTCGTGGGTTAGTCGGTCGAATGTCCGATCGATTGCTTCTCGGTAGAACGCTTCGGCGTCTTCGACGATACGCAGCCGATCACCCAACCCGCTCGAGATCGGTAGGCGCTGGACCAATCCAGCGCAGAACGCGTCGATGGTCTGGATGCGCAATCGCCCGGGCTGCGCATCGAGTTGCCAACCTAGCGCGCGACTGCGGGCGTGTATCGCTCGGGCTCGATCGTTGTCGGTTTGCAGGGAACTGACTACGCGCTCCAGCATTTCTGCGGCAGCTTTGCGCGTGAACGTAATGGCCAGAATCTCCTCCGGACGCTCGACCACGCTGAGCAGATTTATAAAACGCTCCACGAGCAACGTCGTTTTGCCGGACCCGGCCGGCGCCTGAACGATCACGGAACTGCCAGGGGCGACCGCCGCGAGGCGCGCGTTGGCGTCTGGTGGCGGGTCAATCGAGCTCAACGCTTCGCACCTCGCGAATCCGACAGAGCGCGTGAAGGTTGCACTCGTTGCACGCATTGGCATCACGCGGACGGACATCCGCGACACCTGCGCGGAATTCGGCAGCGAGAGCCGCGAGAGCCGCGCGCCACACTTCGAGCAATACGCTCCACTCGCCGTCGACTCCTCCGGGCGGTGGATTGAATCGAATTCCTGCGGCGTTGCGGGAAATCGGGGACGCACTGTCGGACCAGCCGGCCAGACGACATTCGTTAGGCCGAACGCATGCAAAGCCGACTGCTGTGACTCCAGGGATGCTCAAAGCGTACATGGGTAACTGCGGTTCCTCCGGGCGCGCCCCCATAACGACGTTGGGAGAGGTCGGCCCCGTTTTGTAGTCGATGACGAGCAGGTCGCCGCCTGCGGGTGACGCGTCGACGCGGTCGATGCGCAGATCGAAGTCGATGCCGTCGATGGACAGGACAGTCGCCGCTTCGCTCGCAACGATTCGGTACGGTGGCCGCGCTCGTTCGAGCTGCAGCCACTCGAACAGCAGCGTCGTCATACGAGACCTTTCGGAGGCGCGAAGCGTCGCCGGAAGTGCGCCATAGGCAGCGACCCCAACCGAGACCGCATCGGCAACCGCGGCGGCGAGCGCGAGTTTGTCGATCCGGTCGAAGTCGATGTCGGGACCGATGCGTTCGAATAGCCGATGCAATGCGGCATGCGTGGCGATGCCGCGATCCGTCGCGTCCGGGAAGGAGTGAGCAGGTGTGAATTGAAGCGCATGCAATCGGTAGCG
>JANLUG010000692.1:0-1486 GCA_031363335.1 Gammaproteobacteria bacterium | reverse complement strand
CATACCCATCGTCATCGTGCGCACGGTGTTGTGGCCGACCAGCATCTGATTGTTGATCGCCGGTTTGCGCGCGAGTGCGGCTTTGAAATCGCCGCGCAGATCGGTGAACTCGCCTTCGATGCGCGCGAGGATGCCGCCGCTCGCGGCAACCGCATCGGAATTCGGATCGGCCGGAATCGCACTGAAGCCGCAGTTGCCGCTGACGACCGTGGTGACCCCCTGCGCGAGTTTGAATTCCATGCCCGGATAACGGAAGAACGCGCCGTCGTCGTGCGCGTGTGTATCGATAAAACCCGGTGCGAGACACGCGCCGTTGCCGTCGATCTCACGTGTAGCGGCGCCGGCGCGACCCACCGCCGTGATTCGACCGCCGTCGATCTCGATGTCGGCATCGAACGCGGCGCCGCCGCTGCCGTCGAGCACGCGCACATTGCGGATCGCGAGGTCGGTCATCGATGGTTCCTCAATTGCTGCTCCCAGAACGCGACCATGTCGCTTCGAAACTCGGCGGCGTCGCTGCCCTGGCTGCCGATGTGCGCGCCCTTGCGTCCATAACCCGCCTTCATGCTTCGGACGAACAGATCGCGGTCGACCAGTTTCGGATCGGCGCGCTCGGTGAGTAGATCGACCATCGCACCGTCGTCGGCAATGTAGGTATTCGGTGAATCGCGCGATACGGATGCATCCGCGATCAACTCGATCGCGGTACCGCGATCGAAGCTGTGAATCGCGCCGGGAAAGATGCGCAGGCTCGCGGCGCCGCCGCGCAGCCGGATCGCCTGAATGTGGCCTTGCGCCTGCTGCGGCAGACACCACTCGTCGCGGTCGCCGATCACCGCGCGCACCACCGTATCGCCGACATCCGGATCGAGAAATTGGTGCCCACACCACGGATAGGCCGCGTAGATCGAATTCAATC
This sequence comes from Gammaproteobacteria bacterium, assembly GCA_031363335.1. Lineage (GTDB taxonomy): Bacteria > Pseudomonadota > Gammaproteobacteria > Pseudomonadales > Azotimanducaceae > DATJGR01. The sequence goes on along the minus strand of JANLUG010000692.1, from coordinate 567 downwards.
GCAAGGATTGCCCCAGTATCGGCGCGGAGAAGCGCCTCATTGCGGCCGTCAGCACCGCGGAACCGCCGCGGCTATGCCCCTGCGCGCCGATCCGGCTCGGATCAATTTCGGCGAGACGCGACAACGTGCGCACCGTGGCGAGTACGTCGTATGCGCTTGCTGCAAACGAATACTGCGCCTGGTTCGCAACCGTCGATGTGACGCCGCGCGCGCCGAACGGATCGATCACACACGCTGCGATGCCGAGATTCGTGAACGTTTCGGCATGCGCCAGATGCGACGGTGCAACGCCGAGGCTACCGGGAACGACGATGACCACCGGCAACGCCCCGGTCGAACCGGGCGGCATGAACAGCTTCGCGTCGATGGCCGCACGCGGCATCTCGTTGGGCGCGCTGATCGCCTGGTAGTAGTTGGTCGGGTTCGCGGTGTCGATCGAAATATCGCGTCCGCGCGCGCCGTTGCCGAACGTGATATCGCGGTCCCGGAAGCGCGGCGCGGCGGCATTGTCAGGCATGGTTCACCCTCTATCGTCCTATAGTCCGTAACGCGCACCGGCCGTGCGCA
>JANLUG010000688.1:0-12675 GCA_031363335.1 Gammaproteobacteria bacterium | reverse complement strand
CGGTATCGACCCTTCAATTAAGTACTTGCTGACGTAGTTAGTGATTGCGCTCGAAGGCGCGCGCGCAACGATGCGCGCTCATGCAGTATCGAAACGGGGATCCCGCGCGTCCCGCGTGATAGGCGAAGCGTTATGCCGCATCTGCAAAGGGCTCGCGAACTAAACGACTCCACGCTCGCGTGGTTCCATTGAACCCTCTGGGAAGGTCACTCGCCACATCGTTTGATCGATTCGGCGACAGCTCCCATTGGTCACTCATCGCCACCTCAAATCCAAATCCCTCGCCGCCTTCACATCATCCAACCTTCTAACCGGCATCGTATGCGGCGCACCCTTCACCAACTCCGGGTCTTCCTCCGCTTCCTTCAGTATCGCCACGAGCGCCTCAACAAACCCGTCCAGCTCTTCCTTCGCCTCCGTCTCCGTCGGCTCGATCAGAAAACACTCCGGCACCAGCAACGGAAAATACGTCGTCGGTGAGTGATACCCGTAATCGAGCAACCGCTTCGCGATATCCATCGCCGTCACGCCGTTCGTCTTCGCCTGCTTGCTGAACGTCACGATGAACTCGTGCCCGGCGCGCCGGTTCGGATACGCGAGCTGGAAGCCTTCCTTCGCCAATCGCGCGGCCATGTAGTTCGCATTCAACGTCGCGTATTCGCCAACCCGATGCATCCCTTCACGCCCGAGCATCAACGCATACGACAACGCGCGCACCAGAATCCCGGCATTGCCCGCGAACGTAGACAACCGCCCGATCGTCTGCGGCCGATCCGCTTCAGTCAGCCATCGATACCGCTCGCCTTCTTTCCCCACCATCGGAATCGGCAAGAACGGCACCAACCGTTCACCCACACCAACCGGACCCGCCCCCGGCCCACCACCACCGTGCGGTGTGGCAAACGTCTTGTGCAGATTCATGTGCAGCACATCGAAGCCCATATCCCCCGGCTTCACTTTCCCGAGGATCGCGTTGAGGTTGGCGCCGTCGTAATACAGCAGCCCACCGGCGGCGTGCACGATCTTCGCGATCTCCACGATCTGCCGGTCGAACACGCCGCACGTGGACGGGTTGGTCATCATCAGGCCCGCGGTGTGCGGACCGACCGCGGCGCGCAGCGCTTCCACGTCCACGTCGCCGTCGGCTTTCACCGGCACTTCGCGCACGGCATAGCCGCACATCGTGGCCGTCGCCGGGTTCGTACCGTGCGCGGCGTTCGGCACGAGGATCTCGGTGCGCGCGTCGTCGTTACGGCTTTCGTGATATGCGCGGATCATCGCAACGCCGGCAAACTCGCCCTGGGCGCCGGCCATCGGCGTGAGCGATACGGCGCGCATGCCGGTAACGTCTTTCAGAATTTCCTGCAGCTCGAACAGGCAGCTCATGAAACCCTGACTGAGCGACTCGGGCGCGAGCGGATGATGGCCGAGGAAGCCCGGCAGGTTCGCGGCTTTGTGTGTGCCGCGCGGGTTGTACTTCATCGTGCACGAGCCGAGCGGATAGAACTGCGTCTCGATGGAGAAGTTGCGGCGCGACAGATTCGTGTAGTGGCGCACCGCTTGAAGTTCGGAGACTTCCGGCATCACCGGCGGTTTCGATCGCAGGAACGACGACGGAATACCGGACAGTGAGCCCTCACCCGGCAGCTGAGCAGGCGCGGATCGTCCGGCGCGGCCGATGTCGAAAATCGTCTGTAGGTCTTTCTTCCTAATCGTGTTCATCGTGCACCCCCGAGCGCCGCCGTCAGCGCTTTGGCAGCTTTCGCGATGGCCAGTGGACCGTACTTCTCGGTGGCGCAGACGAGTAGATGGTTCCTGAGCGCCGGGAATTCGGCACCGAGCGGATGGCCGATGAGGATGCGTTCGTTCGCGAGACGTTCGACGACGGGGGTCGCGTCCACGGGCAGCTTCAGGACACGCTCATGGAAGAACGGCCCGTCGAACGCGATCGACACGCCCCGAATTTTCGTCAGCGCATCGGTGAGCGCCTTCGTGTTCTCGTGCGATTTGCTCGCTACCTGCTGCAGGCCGTCCGCGCCGAGGATGGCCATATAGATGGTGCCGGCGGTGACGAGCAGACCCTGGTTGGTGCAGATGTTCGACGTCGCTTTCGCGCGGCGGATGTGTTGTTCGCGCGCCTGCAGCGTGAGCGCGAAGCCGGTCTTGCCTTCGAGATCGACGGTGCGGCCGATGATGCGGCCGGGCATCTGCCGCACCCAATCCATCTTGCAACACATGAAGCCGAACGACGGACCGCCCGACGCCATCGGAATGCCGAACGGCTGGCCGTCGCCGCAGACGATATCGGCGCCGTTCTTGCCCCACTCCGCCGGCGGCTTCAGCACCGCGAGCGACAGCGGGTTCACGGAGGCGATCAACGCAACGCCGTTTTCGGCGGCCCAGTCGGCCAGCGCGTCGACGTCTTCGAGGCGGCCGAAGTAGTTCGGATGCTGCACGACGAGTGCGACGGGAATGTCGGTGAGGTTCTTCAGTGCAGCGATGTCGATGGTGCCGTCCTTCGTCATCGGCACCGAGGTCAATTCGATCTGCTGATTGCGGACGATCGCGTGAGTGGCGGCGCGGAAGCGCGGGTTCACCGTCTCGGGCATCGCGACGTGGCGCGACTTGTTCTTCTTGTTGGCGCGCACCGCCATCAGTACCGCTTCGGCGAGGCCGGAGCCGCCGTCGTAAACCGACGCGTTCGACACGTCCATGCCGGTGAGCGCGGTCATCATGCTCTGATATTCGTAGATCAGCTGTAGCGTGCCCTGGCTCGCTTCGGCCTGATACGGCGTGTAGGCGGTGAGGAATTCACCGCGCTGCGCGATATCCCAGACGGCGGCCGGAATGTGGTGGTCGTAGCTGCCGGCGCCGACGAAACAGAGATGCACGCGGTCGCGTTCGGCGCGCTCACCGAGCAGCGCGAGCATGTCCATCTCGCTGCGGCCTTCGGGCACCTTGCTCAGCGAGCCGGCGCGCAATGCGGCGGGAATTTCGTCGAACAGCGCGTCGGTGCTGGTGACACCGATCGCGGCGTGCATTTCTCGCACGTCATCGACCGTATGCGGGATGAACGGCATCCGTTTGCTCCTTAGAAGAGGACTCCTTTCCAACGAAAACGGGCCGCATTACGCGACCCGAGTGAGGCAACTCGCACATCGTTTCAGTGCTCTTCGCTTTCGCACACCTCTGCGTAGCCGTCAGCGTCGAGCAGCTGATCGAGGTCGGCCACGTCGGTGGGCTGGATCTTGAAGAACCAGCCGTCGCCGTACGGATCCTGGTTGACGGTCTCGGGCGCGTCTTCGAGTACGTCGTTGATGGCGATGATGGTGCCGCCGATCGGCGCGTAGATGTCGGAGGCGGCTTTGACGGATTCGACCACGCCCGCTTCTTCGCCGCCTTCCACGACGACGTCGATTTCAGGCAACTCGACGTACACGACGTCACCCAGTGCGGTTTGTGCGTGGTCGCTGATGCCGACAGTTACCGTGCCATCTTCCTCGAGCCGTGCCCATTCGTGCGATTTCGCATAGCGCAGCTCGGTCGGAAACTCGCTCATCAAAAAACTCCCTTTCGTCGTGTTATTCGAAGACTTTCTTGCCGTTGCGAACGAACGGCGGGCGCACGATCCGACAGGGTAAGAGTTTGCCGCGGATGTCCACTTGAGCGGCCCCTTTCGCGAGTCGGGGTAGACGTGCCAGCGCGATACTGTAACCCAACGTCGGCGAGAAAATACCGCTGGTGACCTCGCCTTCACCCACGTTTGTGATGATGCGCTGGCCGTGTCGAATGACGCCTTTCACGTCGAGCACCACGCCGGTGAGTTTGCGATCCACACCGGCAGCCTTGCGCGCTTCGAGCGCGGCGCGGCCGACGAAGTTGCGATCGGCCGGGTCCAATGCAACGGTCCACGCAAGGTTCGATTCGAGCGGGTCGTTCGTGTCGTCCATGTCCTGGCCGTAGAGGTTCAGGCCGGCTTCGAGGCGAAGCGTGTCGCGCGACGCGAGGCCGCAAGGCGCGACGCGGGCTTCGGCCAGCTCTTTCCACAGCGCGATGCCTTCGGCGGCCGGAAGCATTACTTCGACGCCTTCTTCGCCGGTGTAGCCGGTGCGGGCGACCATCCATGCGCCGTGTTCGAGTTCGTTGAAGGGCTTCATCGCGGCGGCGCCTTCGATGCCACTGACCTGCTCAAAGCGCGCGATGGCTTCCGGACCCTGCACCGCGATCATCGCGAGGTCGCCGCGGTGCCGGAGCTTCACGTCGAAGCCGTCGGTGTGGCGCTTGAACCACGCCAGCACTTTCGCACGGGTGGCCGCGTTGACCACCGCACGCCAGCCGTTGGCGCGGCGATAAACGATCAGGTCGTCGACTACGCCGCCCGCATCGTTCAGCAACACGCCGTACTGGGCGCGGCCGGTTTCGGTGAGTTTCGCGGGATCGTTCGCGGTGAGGTTGCGCAGGTAGGCGAAGGCACCCGGGCCGTCGAGATCGATGATGGTCATGTGCGAGACGTCGAACATGCCGGCCGCCGTGCGCACCGCGTTGTGTTCTTCGATCTGCGAGCCGTAGTGCAGCGGCATTTCCCAGCCGCCGAAATCGACCATCCGCGCGCCGGAAGCGACGTGCGTATCGAAGAGAGGTGTGCGCTCGAGCGCCATGGGCGTATCCGGATGGGATGAGATCGGGATTCTAACGGCGCGGCTACGGCGCTGTCAGCGCGCCAGTGCTATCGCGGTCTATCGCGGTGGCGCGAAAATGCCGAAACCGAGCGCTTCGCGGATGAGTTGGCGCTTCAGCGCGGGCGCAGCATTCAACAGATCGACCGCAACATTGCGCAGCCAGTTGAGGCCGGGATCGGAGATCCGATACGCCATCGCGAACGCATCCATCGCGCGCACCATCACCTCCGCCCGCAAACGGCGTCGGCGCGCAAAGCCTTGCCACAGCTCGTCATTGCCGAGATCGGCAGCCTTCACGTGAGTGGCCACGCGGAGGATTTCGTTGAGGTCTTCGAAGCCGAGATTGACGCCCTGGCCCGCCAGCGGATGCAGCACGCGGGCGGCGTCACCGACGAGCAAGACGCGCGGCGCCGGCTGGAAACTGCTGGCCACCAGTTGCTCGAGCGGGAAGCTGAAGCGCTTGTCGACCGCGCGGATCGCACCGTACCGGGCGTCGATGGATTGTGCGAGGCGCGCGACGAAGGCTGTGTCGTCGAGCGCCATCAATTGCTGCGCAATGGCGTCGGTCTGCGACCACACGACAGAGCTGAAGAAGCGACCGTCGCGGCTCGGCAGTGGTAGCAGCGCGAGAGGACCGTCCTTCAAGAAGCACTGCCACGCGATGTGGCCGTGGTCGCGCTCGGTCGCAACCACCGTGGCGATGGCCGATTGCTGCGTTTCGAACCGCCCCGCGTTGACGTGAAGCTTCGCGCGGATCGACGAGTTGGCGCCGTCCGCGGCGATCAGCAGCCGGGCAGTGATGTTGGTGTCGCCGGCGCGCAGCTTCACCGAATCGGAACCGGCTTCTACCGACTCGATGGAGCCGGCGATGATCACCAGCTCGCTCTGCCGTCGAATCGCCTCCCACAGAACAGCGACCGACGGACTGACTTCAATGATCCAGCCGAGCTCGTCGCGATCAACTTCTGACGCAAGGAACTCGATATGCCGGGTGCCGCGCTCTTCGCATGCGTACACCGACTTGAACGGACACGGCGTGAACGAACGCCAGACATCGAGCTCAGTCAGCAGCGCAACCGACGCCGGGTTCACTGCGACAGTGCGAACGTCGAAGCCAAGCTGACCGCGGGTTACCGGCGGTTCACCGCGGTCGACCAGCGCAACTTTCAATCCGCGGCGAGAGAGTGCCAGCGCCGCGCTGGCGCCGATCAGGCCGCCGCCCGCGACGAGGACATCGCAGCTCAGCTCGCCCATTCGGGCGCTGGCTTGACCGGTTTGCGCATCACCGCTTCGATCTCTTTGACGGTCTTCGGTGCGGCGGCGGTCAGCACGTCGGGCTCGCCGCGCGTGACGAGCACATCGTCTTCGATGCGGATACCGATGCCGCGGAACTTCGCCGGCACAGAGTCGTCGTTCGGGATATAGATGCCGGGCTCGACGGTCATCACCATGCCGGGTTCCAGCGCGCGCCACGCATCGTCTACGCGGTAGTCGCCCACGTCGTGCACGTCGAGGCCGAGCCAGTGCGAACTCTTGTGCACGCAGAATTTCTTGTAGCTCTCGTCGGCGACCAATTCGTCGACGTTGCCGTCCATCAGGCCGAGGTCGACCAGACCTTCGACCATCGTCCTCACGGCGGTCTCGTGCGGCACATTGAATCCCGAGCCTTTCCGAATGGTCGCGATCGCATCGTTCTGCGCCTGCAGCACCACTTCATATACGGCACGCTGCGTGGCGCTGAACTTGCCGTTGATCGGGAACGTGCGCGTCACGTCGGAGGCGTAGTACTGGTATTCGCAACCGGCGTCGATCAGCACCAGGTCGCCGTCTTTCAGCGGCCCGTCGTTGCGCACGTAGTGCATCACGCAGGCGTTTTTACCGGCGCCGACGATGCACGGATATGCCGGGTGACGCGCGCCGTTGCGCATAAATTCGTAGATCAGCTCGGCCTCGAGGCCGGCTTCCGTACCGCCCGGTCGGGCGGTGCGCATCGCGCGGATGTGCGCGCCGGTGGTGATCTCGGCCGCGCGGCGCATCAGCTTCAGTTCGTGTGCGGATTTGAACAGCCGCAGGTCGTGCAGCAGATGCGACAACACCAGGAATTCGCCGGGCGGCATCGCGCCATGCACCTGCTTGCCGCGGATGGTCTTCACCCAGCCGAGGATGTCGCGGTCGAATTCCGGGTGTTCGCCGAAGTTCGCGTAGACCCGTTCGCGGCCTTCGAGCAGCCCGGGCAGGATGTCGCCCAGATCGCCGATCGGGAAGCCGTCGTCCACGCCGAGCATCTGCGACGCGCGATCCGGCCCCATTCGCTCGCCGGTCCATTGTTCCAGGCCGGGTTCGCGCTCTTCGCAGAACAGGATCACCTCGCCGTGCGCGCGGCCGGGGGCCAAGACCAGAACCGCATTCGGTTCGTCGAAGCCGGTGAGGTAATAAAAGTCGCTGTTCTGCCGGAACAGATGTTCGGTGTCGCGGTTGCGGACCTGCAGGCGCGATGACGGCAACACCGCAATGGCGCCGGGCGCCATCAACTTCATCAGCTGCTGGCGGCGGCGCTGATACTCAGTCTGACTCATCGTCGTCCGGTTCCTCTTCCTGGGCGTGCGTCGTGTCGTGAATCAGCAACACGGCGACCTTGAGGTGTTCGGCGACGCTGAAGAAATCGAACTCGTCGTCTTCGTCGTCGCCGCCGACATCGGCAATGCGTTCGATGTCTTCGAGCGCATCGGCCGCCTCTTCGTCGAGCTCACCGCCGATTTCCTCGAACGCCGTCAGGAAGCCGTCGCACCACTCGGCCAGACCGTCGATGCGCTCGGCCATGGCGAACTCGTCGCTGGGGAGTAGCGGTTCGAAGCTGAGATCGGGCGCCGCGAGATCGTCCGCAGCGAACTCGACGAAACGATCGAGCTCGTCTTCGTCCATGCGCGAGGCATCGTCCAACAGGTCGGTGAGGGCGCGGCGATAGCCGGCCGCCGAGTCCGCGGGCGCCCCGCAAAGCAGGCCGCACACGGCGCCGTGCAGCAGCGATTCACTCAGGCCAACAGGCAGGTTCCAGAGCTGTTCGGAGAAGGCGCTCACGAGATCATCACCGGGGAATCTGGGGCGGCATGCTATCACCAAACGCTTGAATTGACGGGGATTAGCGGCCCGGGCCGCGTTGACCCGCATTTGTGCAGTCTCTATAGTCGCAAGCGTCCGTCGATTGCAATCGTGTCCATATGTCAGTAACCGAATTGGATGCGCTCGAGCGCAAAGTCAGCGAACTCATCGAGCTGTGCCAGGTGCTGTCGCGCGAAAATCGTGCGCTGCGCGGCCGGCAGAATACCTGGAGCACGGAACGCGCCAAGCTGATCGAAAAGAACGAATTGGCGAAGAGCAAAGTCGAATCGATGATCAGCCGATTGAAGTCACTGGAGCAGGACTAGATGCCGCGACAGCCCACGACCGTCAGCGTGCGGATCCTCGAGAAAGAATATCAAGTGAACTGCCCCGAAGAAGAGATCGACGAGCTGACTGCGTCGGCCCGTTATCTCGACGCGCAGATGCGCGGCATTCGAGATTCAGGAAAAGTGTTGGGGCTCGACCGGATGGCTGTGATGGCGGCGTTGAACATCGCCAACGATCTGCTGCGAATCCGCAACGAGAAGAACACGGTATCGAACACGATCGAACGCAAAGTGGGTGAACTCGCTCAGCGCGTGGACACCGCACTGTCGGAAGCGAAGCTGCTCAGCTTGTAACTGCGTGACGCGCGCCGCAAAACCCTCACCTTTAAACCCCTCACACGCTCGGCGCAACGGGATCGTTGCGCATCTCATCGGCTATACTCGCCGCGTCTCCTGGGGTGTTCGCCAGTCGGGGTCGTCCTTGAGCCGTTATAGTAACTAAGGAGACTTTGACGCTGGCGTCTGTGCGCATATCCGCTTCGGCGGGAAGCCTATGACGTCGCTCGGGTCTCCGCCTTGGACCAATACGGTTCAGGGCAAACCGTACAGCGGCACCTCCGGGAGATTCTTTTATGAATCCAGCGTCTCGCGCATCGGTGCGGCGGCGCATACGCCACGCGCGACGCGCGCTCAGCCCTCCCGAACAGCAACAGCATGCCGACGCCGTGGCGCGGCGCTTCGTTGCAGCGCGTGTGATGCTCACGTTCAAACGCTTCGCGGTTTATGCACCGAGCGACGGCGAACTCGATCCGAGTCCGATTGCCGAACGATTGCTCGATGCGAACAAGATCGTGACGCTGCCGGTGGTGGAGCGCTCGCGCGAGCTGAGCTTTTACCGCTACGACGCGGACATGCGCATCGTCCGCAATCGATTCGACATCCCCGAGCCCGACAGCTCGGTGGCTGCACTTGTGCCGACGGCGATTCTTGATGTGGTGCTGGTGCCGCTCGTTGCGTTCGACGATGCCGGCATTCGGCTCGGCCGCGGTGGCGGTTACTACGATGCGACGTTCGGCGCACGCCGCCATGCATTGTTGATCGGTCTCGCGCACGAGTTGCAACATCACGACGGCATCGCGCCCCAGCATTGGGACGTACCGCTCGACGCGGTGATTACCGAACGCGCCGCGCGCGGGTTTACGATACGCGGACGGCGCTTTATGGCGGGCTCTTCGTAACAGGCAGGGATCCGACTGAATGGCCGTTCGCAAAATCATCCGCATGGGTCACCCGACGCTGCGCAAACCCGCGCGGCGGCTGGAGGCGCGCGAACTGGCCAGCCCGGAGATCGGCAGGCTGGTGGGCGACATGATCGACACGCTCGCTGATTCCGGCGGCATCGGGCTTGCGGCTCCACAGGTCGACGAACCGGTGCGGCTCGCGATCATCGAAATCGACGGCGGCCCGAGCCGATACGGCGAGATACCGGCGATGCCGCTAACGGTGTTCGTCAATCCGACGATCGAGGTCGTCGATCCGGCGGCGGCGGGCTACTGGGAAGGCTGTCTGTCGGTACCGGGCTTGCGCGGCTTCGTCGAACGTCCGCAATTCGTCCGCGTCGTTTACCAGGATCTCGACGGCAAGAAGCACACGCTCGAGCTAAAGGGCTTTCTGGCAACGGTGTTTCAACACGAGTTCGATCATCTCGACGGCGTGCTGTACATCGACCGGATGAAGGACCCGACCAAACTAGTCTTCGAAGAAGAGTATCTGCGCTACTTGTCCGACGACGACGAGTGAGCCGTGGCGCAGATCGCCGCACACACGCGACGATATGTCGCCGGCTCCGCCAGCAAACGCTGATTCAACTCCACTTCGATCCCGAGATAACGATCTGCGCGGTACTTGCGACGCAATGACGTCGTCAGGCCGTCGGCGTTTCCTCGATAGGGATAGTTGCGGCGGATCGTGAGCCCCGGCAATGCAGCGGTGAGGCTCGGGAGCCACGCATTGCACAGAGTGGCTTCGTGCGGGCGGCGCGGATCGTACAAGAGCCCGATGTCTGCCACACGCGTTTCACCGTCAAGAACCGGCGTGAACGAGTGTGCCGAAACATGGATGACGCGCTTCCCGGCCGCAATCAGCGCGTCAGCAGCGGCTGCCACCTCCGCACGATACGGTCGATAGTGTTCCTCGAGAATCCGTTGCTTCTCGTCGCCCGGCAGCGCGCGGCTGATCGACGAGAACACTGCACGATGGTGTTCGGATCTGTTCGGATCGACGAGCAGCCGTGACGTCTGGCTGACGATCAACGGCGCATCAAGCGTCTTCGCGAGCTGTCGCGCGAGATTCAGCGCGCCGGGATCCCAACCGCGATGCGTTTCCAGCAACGCGCGATGCGACGCGAACGCTTCCGCATAGCGGCGAGGAATTCGATTACCACCATGCTCACACGTGACGAGAAAGCCGACGTCAACCGCCGGCATGAAACATACGCCCCTCAGCGAGGCAGGTGCACAGGCGTCGATACGTCGACAACAACGAAGCAGCGTCCACGTTCGGTCCGACCGAGCGCACCAATCGCGACGATAGCGTGCCTTCGTTGATGATCACGTCGAGTGCGCTGCGATGCGGCGCGAGTTTGTGTTGTTCCATGTTCGCGAGCGTGCGCCACGCTTCAGCGCCTGTCTGTGCGCCCGATAACCCAAGCACGCGCAGGTATTCCGGGTTGTCGATGCGCGCAGCTTCGCCGTGTTCAACACACTGACGCAGGATCGCGGCGAGCACATCGGTATCGATTGCATCCGCTGCATCGAGCAGTTTTACGTCCCCTCGATACAGCCGTTCTACGGTGGCAACGACCAGCTGCGCAATCGCGAGATCGGCGCCGGGATGTTCCTGCGCATCGAGCACGCGGATCTCGATCGCGTGGCGATCGAACCGCGCGATCGCACCGCGCGAGTTCAGCCATTCGAATTGCAGGATGCCGTCCGGATCGTGCGGTGCAATCGCGCGAAACATCGGCTCAAAGATCACCCTGTGGTAGTCGGCTTCCGATCGCACGGGTTCCGGAATCACACGGCCGGTGATTTGCGGCACGTGGCGCTGGTTGCCGGCATAGACGTCGATGCGCGCGTCCGCAAAACCGGTGCGCTTGCCGTCGAGAAACGGCGTGCTCGCAGCGAGCGCCGGCAGTATCGGCAACACCGCCCTGATCGCGGCGTGCAGCCGACCGAACTCGGCGTCGTCTTTGAACGGCAGGTTGATGTGCATGCTCTGCAGATTCGACCAGCCGTGACCCTGACAACCGAAGATGCGGTCGTAGGCGCGGTAGATCGCGTCGTCGCCGTGCGGCCACAGGTGCGTGTCGCGATCCGGATTCATCCACGGATGCGCGCCGCTCGGCATCAGGAACGCACTCCACGGTTCGAGCAGCGAGTTGATTCGCTGCACCGCTGCCTGGAAGTCACCAACCACTGCGTCGAGGCGCGGCTTCGGGCCGTTCGTCTTGACTTCGATGACGTGCAGCGCCAGCTCGTTACTCCACGAGATCTCGCCCTGCTCCGTCTCTTCGGTCAACTCGCCGGCCGCGGCCGTCAGCAGACGATCGGCCAGAGGCGCGACATCGAGCGTCGTCCGATCGACGATCATGTATTCGATTTCGATGCCGAATACCGAGAACGCGGAGCGGAACTCGCTCACGCGGGCGATCGCCCGCGCTTCTTCGCCTCGATGCGCTGCAGGAAGACGCTCATGATTTCGCGATACAACGCGGACTTCAGCACCGAGTCTTCATAGCCGGTGTCGATGCTCGGGTTGTCGTTCACTTCGATGATGTACGGCTGATTGCCGATTTCCTTCAGGTCGACACCATACAGTCCGTCGCCGATCAGGTTCGCTGCTTTGAGTGCGGTCTGAATCACTTCCTTCGGCGCTTCGCCGACCGCGAGCGTTTCGCACGCACCGTAGTCGCCTTCACCGCCCTCCGTGCTGTGGCGGACGATCTGCCAGTGACGCCTCGCCATGAAGTATTTGCAGACATACAGCGGCCGGCCGTCGAGGATACCCACGCGCCAGTCGAAATCCGTTGGCAGGAACCCTTGCGCGACGATCAACTCCGATTGCGCGAGCATCTCTTTGACGGTGGCGCGCATCGCCTCTTCGGTTTCGACCTTCGTCACACCTTTCGAGAACGCGCTGTCCGGTTGTTTCAACACCACCGGCAGACCAAGCATCGGAATGATTTCTTCGATGTTGTCGGCGTGCACAACGAGCGTTTTCGGACACGCGATCTTGTGGCGCGTCAGCAGTTCCGCGAGATAGACCTTGTTCGTGCACTTCAGGATCGAGTTCGAATCGTCGATGACGACGAGACCTTCCGCCTCCGCGCGACGCGCGATGCGGAAGGTGTGGTGGTTGACGGCGGTGGTCTCGCGAATGAACAGACCGTCGAATTCCGCGACGCGGCCGACATCGTCCTTCGTGATGAATTCCACACCGAAGCCGAGTCCTTCCGCCGCGTCTTCGAATCGCTCGAGCGCTTTTTTATCCGACGGCGGTTCCGCTTCCGCGGGATCGTGCAGGATCGCGAGGTCGTAACGCGATTGCGG
>JANLUG010000666.1:0-1231 GCA_031363335.1 Gammaproteobacteria bacterium | reverse complement strand
CCAATAGTCGCCTTCGATCAGGTGGCTATCGGCCGATACGATGACGGTGCCGGCGGGCCATTGTTTTCTTGCCGCCTGCGGAATGCGTTTCGTCGATGCCTCGATGGCGATCTGTTCGGGAATCTCGAGAACGTATGCATCTGCCATAGCAGCGGTCCGGGGCGGGTTCGGTTTACGGATGTTACAGCGCGCTGAGTCCCGGTGGAGGTGGAGGCTTGACGCGCTGAGCTTCGACCCCCTTCGAAGTCGAAGTCGATATCGAAGTCGATTCAACGACGATGAACCCGCGCGTGCGACCTGATGCTGCGTCGATCGTGTTCATCGCGTTCCACAGGTCTCGTGTCGCAACCCATACCGGTGGGTATTTGTAGGCCGCTACGTCGAGAATCAGCAGCTGATCGGTCTGCGCATCGTATGCGGCGAGTGGTGAGATGTGGCCGGATTCGTGCTGGCCGAGAACCGCGCGCTGATAATTCACCACAATGTAGTCTCTTGGCGTCTGCAGGTTCTGCCGCGCGCTCGCGCGAAACGCGTCGATATCCGTTTCCGACGCGTAAGTGACGGTGGCCAGCGCGTCGTTAGCGCGCAGCAATTCGCCGAGTTGCGCCAACGTCATGCCGCCGAACGTCGTGCGCAGTTGAGTTGCCGCGTCAGGGAACAGCGTGACCTGCGTTAGAGCCGGAGTACTGCGGTGCAATGCATTGAGCACGATGACGGAACTGGCGGCGCCGCAGAACGCCGCGCGCGATTGCGATTCTAATGCCGGGGTGATCTCGGAATATTCGGAAATGATGGGGCTCTCGGCGAGCAGCTGCGAGCCGGCGACGGATTTGAGCGAGACCATTCCCGCTGGAAGCGGTTGCCGGTCGATCGGTGGCGTTCGAAACGCGATTGCCCAGACGACCGCGCACACTGCCAGAGACATTGCGACGACGGCGCCGCCAACGACTTGAGCCGGTCGCGTCATGCGACGAACCGAATCAACGTTTCAACACCAGCTGGGTCTGCGTCACCACGGCGCACAACTTGCCGGCTTCTGTCCTGATCTGCGTCTGCCACACCATCGTCGTTCTGCCGCGATGAAACGGGGTGCATTCCGCGCTGACCGTCGTTCCGACCGGTGCGGCGGCGAGGAACTTCGTGCTCGATTCGACGGTGGTCGTGCCTGACCCTGCCTCGAGATTCATCGATGTGCCCACGGCGCCGAGCGTGTCGGCGAACGCCATGATCG
>JANLUG010000663.1:0-1547 GCA_031363335.1 Gammaproteobacteria bacterium | reverse complement strand
GTCGTGCGGGCGGGCTCGAGGAGTCTATTGGACGCGGATGCTGCGGCATTGCAGCGTCGTTGGGCGGAAACGAGTTATCGCATGCAGCGCATGCGCGACGATCCGGCGTGTGCGGACGAAGAATTTGCGCGGATCTCAGCCGATGATCCCGGGCTAAGTACGTCGCTAACGTATTCGCCGAGCGACGATGTTGCGGCACCGTACATCAATCTGGGCGTGCGTCCGCGCGTTGCCGTACTGCGCGAACAGGGCGTCAACAGCCATCTCGAGATGGCGGCCGTGTTCGAGCGCGCGGGCTTCGACCCGATCGACGTGCACATGTCGGATCTGCTCGGCGGGCGCGTTGCGTTAGCTGATTTTCAGGTGCTCGTTGCGTGTGGCGGCTTTTCGTACGGCGACGTGCTCGGCGGCGGCGGCGGATGGGCGAAGTCGATTCTTTACCACGACAGCGTTCGTGATTCGTTTGCCGCGTTTTTCGAAGCGGATACGTTGAGTCTCGGCGTGTGCAACGGCTGCCAGATGTTCGCGCACCTCAAATCACTGATCCCGGGCGCGACGCATTGGCCGCGTTTCGTCCGCAACCGCTCGGAACAGTTCGAAGCGCGCACGAACCTGGTGCGCGTCAACGCCGTCGATTCGCCGTGGCTCGCGGGCATGGCGGGTTCGGTGTTGCCGGTCGCCGTCGCGCACGGCGAAGGCCGCGCCGAGTTCGTCGAATCGGACGGCCTGACGTCGCTGACGCGCGACAACGCGATTGCACTGCAGTTCGTCGACAATCGGCACGGCGTTGCGAACTCGTATCCGTCCAATCCGAACGGCGCCGTGAACGGCATCGCGGGTGTCGTCAACCTAGGCGGGCGCGTGCTGGCGGTGATGCCGCATCCGGAGCGCGTGTTCCGCAGCGTGAACAACTCGTGGCATCCGGATGAGTGGGGTGAGGACGGTCCGTGGGTTCGATTGTTCAGAAATGCGCGGGTCGAGTTACGCTGAGCTTCGAGTCCCGGTGGAGGTCGCGCTTCGATTCTCGGTGGAGGTGGAGGCTTGCCGCGCTGGACACGCTCGAGCCGTCCCTGGGCGCTCCGAACGGACTCCCAAATGGAGTCGCTCGACCCCTCTCGAAGTCGAGCTCGGAGAACGGAGTCTTAGCGTTTCACCGGATCGTAAATGATGTCGCCAACGCGGACCGGATAGATGCCGGTGGTGCGATCGCTGAAATAGTGTTGCAGGGTGTCGCGTACGACGGGGAAGGCGAGTTCGTCCCACGGAATCTCGTGCTCGTGAAACAGGCGTACGTCGGTGGACTCCCAGCCGGGGCGGAAGTCGAGATCGAGCAGCGCGGCGCGGAAGAACATGTACACCTGGGAGATGTGCGGCAGGTTGAACACCGCGTAAAGCCCCTCGACAGATACGTTGGCGCACGCTTCTTCAAAGGTCTCGCGGATGGCGCCTGCGGTGCTGGTCTCGCCGTTTTCGAGAAATCCGGCTGGTAGCGTCCACAGGCCGGCGCGAGGCTGAATCGCGCGCTTACACAACAGCACCTGGTCGCC
>JANLUG010000661.1:0-6488 GCA_031363335.1 Gammaproteobacteria bacterium | reverse complement strand
GGAATCCGCCGAAAGGCTTTTTCACCGCCGATATGGTGGTCCAGCTTGGTGGCATCATGA
The DNA here is from genome assembly GCA_031363335.1 of Gammaproteobacteria bacterium. Taxonomy (GTDB): domain Bacteria; phylum Pseudomonadota; class Gammaproteobacteria; order Pseudomonadales; family Azotimanducaceae; genus DATJGR01. Next base: position 6,428 of record JANLUG010000661.1, on the reverse strand, counting down.
CTGCGCTGGAGAATGATCCGGCGGTGCGCGTGATCATTTTCATCGGTGGCCTGCCCGATGTGTTTATCCGGCATTTCTCCGTGGAAGAAATCCTTGGCATGGCCGACGCCGTGAAAGCCCGCCGCGCCCAGGGCTTGCCTGATACCCGCTTCGCCCGCACGCCGCTGCGTCTGGTATGGGAGCAGGTGGACAACTGCCAGAAGCCCACCATCGCTGCCATCAATGGCTTTTGCGGAGGTGGCGGCTGCGAACTCACGCTGTGCTGCGACATCCGGCTTGCCGGGCCCGGCAACTACACCATCGGCCAGATGGAGATTCTCGTCGGGCTCCTTCCCGGCGCCGGCGGCACAACCCGGCTCGCCAGAGTCGTCGGCACCAGCAAGGCGCTCGAGTGGGTCCTGCGCGGCCGCACTTTCTACCCGGAAGAAGCCGCTCGCGAAGGCCTCGTGCATCACTATGTCGAAGGCGACGTCCTCGCCGCTGCAAAAGAGATGGCTCGGGAGTTCCTCGACAAGCCCGCCGCCGCACTCGCCTACATCAAGCAGGTCCTGCGCAACAGCCACGGACGCCCGACCAGCGAAGGCGTGGACGAAGAAGGCGACATGTTCGCCAACCTCATTGCCACTGATGCGCGCTGCATCGAGATGATGCAGCAGTATGTGGATGGTGGGCATCAGTTGAAGAAGTATTGATACCCGAAAAATATCGACATGCCGAAATTGCCAACGGATCTGTACAGGTGTGACGCAGACTCCCCTTTGTGAGCGTGTTAGGTCCTTCCCAGAGCTTCGCGTCCGTCACGCCGCGATCAGATTGCTCACGCGCGTCGCTACTTCCCGCGCAACTCGCAGCAGTGCGGCGACGGTGCTTGGCGCGGCGAGTCCTCATGCGACGTCCCCAACCAAGATCTCGAGTGGAATCTGCAACCCACTATGAAGCCGTCGGATCATTTCGATCGATAAGCTTCGCTTTCGATTGAGGACTTCGGAGACACGATGGCGCGAGCCGATGAATGGCTCCAGGTCTTTGCGCTCGAGCCCCTGCTCTTCAATGCGAAAAAGTATGGCTTCGACTGGATCAGCCGTCGCGATTGGAAAGTGTTTTTGCTCGTAGGCCTCGACCAGCGTTGCGAGTACGTCGAGTTCATCTCCTTTGTTCGTACCGAGCTTAGCCGACATGAGCTTCTCAACGCGGGCAAGCGCGTCTTGGTAGTCTGCCTTCGTCTTAATGGGCCTAACGTTCATTACACAGTCTCCGGGTCGATCCGATCGTATTCAGCGTGCGTTCCAACGAACTTGATGTAGACGATTCCAAAATCAAAGTTAACGTGAACCACGAGACGAAACTTGTTTCCGCCGATGTTGAAGATCACACGATTGTCGCCAACGAAACTCGCATGCCGATATCGCCGCTTGATTGCTGCAGTGTCGCGCCAATCGCCAGCCTGGACTTCCGCAAACCAGGCCTTCAACGGTTGCTCCGCCGCCGGATGACGTTTCCAGAATTCCCGGAGTGGCCGACGGGCTATGACTCGCATTGATCCAAACTATCACGTTCCCAATATGGGAACAAGGCCGAGTCTGACGCACTGTTGCGGCGGGACAATGCGGGAGGATTCGGTCGACTAAGCGCAGGGCGCGGGTGCGGGCAGGATTGCCGACGGTCCGCGTACACGATCTGAAGCATACGTTCGGCCGGCGTTTGCGTGCGGCCGGCGTGAGCTTCGAAGATCGGCAAGATCTGCTCGGTCATCGTTCAGGACGAATGACCACGCACTACTCGGCGGCGGAGCTCGGACGACTGATCGAGGCCGCCAATCGAGTGTGCGAACGCGATGGTTCGAGGCCCGGTTTGGTGTTGTTGAAGCGAATAGTGAGGTCGTAATGCCCGCAAAATGCCCACATTGGGACTTTGTGGGATTTGGGGAAAACGGGTAAGCCGATGATTTGATTGGCTCCGCCTGTTGGACTCGAACCAACGACCCGCTGATTAGCAGAATGCGAGTGATGTTGTTCCAACCAGTTGAATTGAGGGGCGTTTTGCTTTTTTGGCACCTTAACGAATTGTCGAAAGATGGCCAAAGATTTCGAAACTGGGGTCGTTTTGTAAGCTGAAGCTTTTGCCCCTTCGATGCCACGCTCTCTCGTCTATTGAGATCGAGTCGGCGTCGTACTCCATCCGTCGTCTAAGGCGACCGCGCAGCGGATGCGAAAACATGAGCGCTTATGAACTCACCGGGGATGGTGAGCGGCTATATGACCCATAGCCGTTAACTTCGCGTTGATGCGATCTAAGGATGTCCACGTCTTCTGCAACGGCCGCTGCCGAGTCGGTGTCAAAGTTCTTTGCGTGAAAGGGGTGACTTTACGGAAAAACGTCGGCTTCGTTTACAGTAGCGGGGTCGCAGGTTCTGCAAGTCGTTGTTTATATTGGTCGGGTTAGTTGGCACGAAAATGGCGTCGTGATAGCCCAACGGAGTGGGTTTGCGGATCACAACGTTAGGCTCGACGGACCCGCCGTACATCGCCAGGGGAACACAAATGGTGTTGCGAGAGATTCGGGATCTGACCAGGGACCGTTTCAATTGCAAGGCCCGGGCTGTGGCAGCCCGAGCGATATCGATTATCGGTGTTGTTGGCTGTTTGTTGGTTCACACGACCGCGCATGCAACGCCCATTGGCGACTTCAGCTGGAATGAGCACACCCAAGTGGAGTGTGACGCAGGCCTGTGCGGCGCGTTCTTCTCCGTAGCAAACTTCTCGGACGACCCGATTTTCTCTTTCGGGTTGCTCGGCGATTCCTTCTTTGACGTCTTCGTGAACCTTCAAATCGAGGGGGTTACTCAAAGCCTCTCCTTGGGGGACATTGCCCCCGCTAACTCCAGCCAGTCCTTCGAGGACCTCTTTGGTGTAACGATTGCTTCCGCTGGCTTGACCCTGACGTTTGGAATTCCAGGACTTCCCGGCTTTATCCAATTGTTGGATCAGGATGGCAATATCGTCACTGCGCTGACGGCACCAGGGTCGCTGTTGATCGACTACGCCGCCGACACAGTCGCGCAGGTCCCCGAGCCGTCGGTCATGCTCTTGTTCGCGAGCGGCTTGGTCGGATTGGCGCTAGCGCGCAGAGCCAGACGTAGAGACAAGTTGCCGGGAGAGCAAGGATGAGCCGGGTTCCCGATCGCGCGGTCCCAGCGTAGCGGTGCGTGCAGTGAGCCAAGTGCGCGGCACCTCAGGCTCTCTCTTCTTGGCACGTATCCTTTCTTTCGCACTGTTGTCTTTTAGCCTATCCCTCGTCGTCGGAGCGCAGGACGCTCAGGGCGGAACCCTAGCCTCGGTGAGTCCGATGGGGGCATCGCCGTCGGTCGCGATCTCCATCACCGGCACCGGTTTCAATTCCACCGCAGCGAATGATGAAGTCACCTTTATCCCGGCGACCGGCGCGTCTGTCGCCGCCACCGCGACCGCCGTGACCACGCTGAGCGCTGCCACCGGGTTGAGGCGTGTAACGGTGACGGTTCCCGCAGGGCTGCCGGTTGGAACGGCGGTGCTGCGGGTCGTTAACAAGGCGACAGGAGAGGCGAGCACGGGAAAATCGCTCGAGGTCGTCGAGATCTATCTGCCTGACGTGACGTCTGCACCCGTCGGAGCGAGCAACGTGAATGTGCGGATTGCGGGCTCCGCTAACACCACCTTTGTGGCGGGAGCCACGCGAGCGACCTTCGGCACCGGCATAACGGTCAACTCGACCACGGTGGAGTCGCCGACCAGTTTGGTCGCGAAGATTACGGTGTCGCCCACAGCCGTAGTCGGGACGCGGGCGGTGGGCGTCATCACCAACACCCAAACGGCGCTGCGCGCCGGGGCATTTTCCGTGATCGAAGCGCCGGCCAACCATCCACCCGTTTGGTCTTCGCTCGACAACCCAACATTGAACGAGGGAACCACGCTCGTTCTCCAGCTCGCCGCCAGGGATCCGGACAACGATCCGTTGACCCTCACGGTCTCGCCACTGCCGGCGTTCGCTGTGTTTTCGGACCTCGGAAATGGGGCGGGGACCTTGACCCTGAATCCGAATCAAACCCAGTCGGGCATCTACAGCCTTACCGCGACGGCAACGGATTCGAAAGGCGCGAGCGCAAGCTTGGTGTTGCAGGTGACGGTGCTAGAGGTGAATCGCCCGCCCACCGCAGACGATCAGGCTCTGACCGTCGCCGAGGACCGCACACTTCCGCTGACGCTCACGGGTGCCGATCCCGACGGCGATGCCGTTACCTTTTCGATCGCAGGGGGCCCGGTCCACGGATCGCTTGCAGGTACTGCGCCCGCGCTCGTCTATACGCCTGCACAGGATTATTTCGGGCCGGACGCATTCCAGTTCACGACCGCCGACGCGGCATCGAGTTCGGCACCGGCATCGGTGGCGATCGACGTTACCGAAGTCAATGACCTGCCGGTGTTGGGCGCCGACACGGCGGAGGTGAGATTCACCGGCACGCTGCCCAACATCCCACCGCCACCGCCATGTGGTACACCGTGCGGCGTGATCTACGGCGATCCTCACCTGATGAGCTACGACACGGCCATTTTTGATGCACAAGCGGTCGGAGAGCTGATCGCGACCAAGTCCACGACCGACGACTTCGAAGTGCAGGCCCGGCTCGCGGCCGTGCCCGGCCAGCGTCGTGTCTCTATCGCCGTCGCTGTCGCACTGCGCATTGCCGGACACCGCGTGACTGCATACCGCACGCTCACGGGCTACGAGGTGCGCATCGACGGAACGCCGGCTACTATCCCTGCCGCACCGCAGGCGTTGCCCGGCGGCGGCACGATCGGTACCTACGGCAGCAGCAACGGCGTCACCGTCACTTGGCCCGACGGGTCCGTGGCCATCGTGCACGCCGTCGGCGTCTTTCCCGAGTACTACCGGTTCCTCGTCGAGATCGGCCTCGCGCCGAGCCGTCGCGGCCGTGTCGTGGGGCTCTTGGGGGATGCCGACCGCACCATTGGCAACGACCTTGTGACACGCGCCGGCCAGCCAATTGCGTACCCGGACCCGCCGTTTGCCACGTTCTACGGTACCTATATCAACAGCTGGCGGGTCAGCATCGCCGAATCTTTGTTCGACTACGGCGCCGGTCAGAGCACCGACACGTTCACCGATTTGACGTTCCCAGATGCGCCGGCGACGCCGCAGACCTTGCCGGCCGCCGCGCTTACGAAAGCGACAAGCGTGTGCGTGCAATTCGGCCTCACAACCGCCGGCGTCCGTGATGCTTGCCTGGTCGATGTTGGCATTACCGGCGATGCGGATTTCGCAACGGAGGGTGCGGCCGCGCAGGCCGCAAGCCTCGGCCTACCGAACAATGCCGGATCGTCCACCATTGGCGCAGCGACGACGGTAACCGTTGGCACGCCAGGTGCGACCGCGGTGCGCACGTTCCCAGCGACGGTGGGCCAGAAGGTGACGCTGTCGGTGACCGGCAACGACATTGCCGGCGCGGATCTGACCGTGCGCGATCCGGGCGGCGCCATCATTGCGACGTTGTTCGCCTCGACAGCGACGGCTTTCCGCGAAGTGTTCACGCTGCCATCAACCGGGACGTACACGATCACGGTCGATCCGCGTGATCAACTGGTCGGCGCGCTGACGTTCACGTTGAGCGCCGTGCCCGACAACGCCGGCACGACCACAATCGGTACACCGACGACGGTGACGATTGGGACGATCGGGGAAGTGGCGGCGCGCACCTTTGCAGCGACGGCGGGACAGAAGGTGACGTTGTCGGTGACGGGCAACAACATTCCGGGCGCGGAACTGACTGTGCGCGACCCGGGCGGCGCGGTCATTGCCACGTTGTTCGCCTCGACGGCGACGGCGTTCCGCGACACGTTCACGCTGCCAACAACGGGAACGTACACGATCACGATTGATCCGCGCGACCAACTGGTCGGCGCGCTGACGTTCACGTTGAGTGGCGTGTCGGACAACGCCGGCACCACTGCAATCGGTACACCGACGACCGTGACGATCGGGACGATCGGGGAAGTGGCGGTGCGCACGTTTACCGCGACGGCGGGACAGAAGGTGACGTTGTCGGTGACGGGCAACACCATTTCGGGTGGTGTGGATCTGACGGTGCGCAATCCCAGCAATGCCGTTTCAGGATCGTTGTTCGCGTCGGCGGCGACGGCGTTCCGCGACACGTTCGTGCTACCGGTAGATGGGACGTACACGATCACGGTCGATCCGCGCGACGTGCAGGTCGGTAGGCTGACGTTTACGTTGAGTAGCGTGCCGGATAACACCGGCACGACCGCCATCGGCGCACCGACGACCGTGACGATCGGGACGATCGGGGAAGTGGCGGTGCGCACGTTTACCGCGACGGCGGGACAGAAGGTGACGTTGTCGGTGACGGGCAACAC
>JANLUG010000622.1:0-5706 GCA_031363335.1 Gammaproteobacteria bacterium | reverse complement strand
TGCAGCGCCGTTACACCGCGACTGGTGCCCGCCACTTTGAAGTCCATGTCGCCGAGGTGATCTTCGTCGCCGAGGATGTCGGTCAGCACCGCATAGCGATTGCCCTCCTTCACCAGACCCATCGCAACACCCGCAACGGGCGCCTTGAGGGGCACGCCGGCGTCCAACAACGCAAGCGATGCGCCGCAAACACTGGCCATCTAACTGTAACCGTTCGACTCGGTGATTTCCGATACGACGCGCAGCGTGTAAGGGAACGAATCCTGCGGCGGCAACACCGCCGCAATTCCGCGCCGAGCCAGGCGGCCGTGGCCGATGTCGCGCCGCTTCGGGCCGCCTCTCATACCGGCTTCACCCGTCGAGTACGGGGGGAAGTTGTAGTGCAGCATGAAGCCGTCTTTGTAGGTGCCTTCGAGTGCATCGATGATCGCGGCATCGCGCAGCGTACCGAGCGTCGCAACGACGATCGCCTGCGTTTCACCGCGCGTGAACAATGCGGATCCGTGCGCCTTCGGCAGTAGACCTACTTCGATTGAGATCGGCCGAACCTTCTTCAGATCGCGGCCGTCGATACGCGGCTCACCATTCAGCACGCGTTGGCGAACCAGCTGTTTTTCCAGCTTGCCGAACACTTCGCTGACTTCGCCGCCCGCGTATTGCGGCGTTGCTCCACCCGATAACTCGGTGACGGTATGCGCGCGTAACTCGTTGATCCGGGCCTGGCGCTCTTGCTTGTCGGTCGTGCGATAGGCCGCACCGAGGTCTGCCTTCACAAGGTCGGCCACCGCGGTGATCAGCGCTTCGTTCTTCGTCACGACCGGCACTTCCCACTTCGGCTTGCCGGCTTCCGCCGCCAATGCCTTGATCGCGGAGATCGCGATCTGCATCGAATCGTGCCCGAACAGCACACCGCCCAACATCTGGTCTTCCGTCAGCTCTTGCGCTTCGGATTCGACCATCAATACGGCAGCTTCGGTGCCGGCAACAACCATGTTGAGGCGCGAATCCTTCAACGCCGCATAGCCCGGGTTGAGCAGATACTGGCCGTCCCGATAACCGACGCGTGCAGCGCCGACCGGTCCATTGAACGGCAGGCCTGATACCGCCAACGCCGCCGACGTACCAATCAACGACGCGATATCCGGATCCATATCCTTGTCGCTCGACATGACGGTACAGATGACCTCGACTTCGTTCTTGAACCCTTTCGGGAACAACGGACGAATCGGACGATCGATCAGACGACACGTCAGCGTTTCTTTCTCGGACGGACGACCTTCACGACGGAAGAAACCGCCCGGGATTTTGCCCGCTGCGTAGGTTTTTTCCTGGTAGTTCACCGTCAACGGAAAGAAGTCGATGCCGGGACGAGTAGTTTTCAATCCGACCACCGTGCACAGCACGACGGTTTCGCCCATCGTGACGAGCACGGCGCCGGTAGCTTGACGGGCAAGACGCCCCGTCTCCAGGATCACGCGGTGATCGCCGTACTGGAATTCCTTTGTTACACGACTCAAATTTATATCCTCCTATTTACACCGGGTTATCGTCTCAGGCCCAGCCGTTCGATCAGGGACGCGTAGCGCGCGGAATCCTTCTCGTGAAGGTAATCCAACAACTTGCGCCGCTGATTCACCATGCGGATCAGACCGCGCCGCGAATGGTGATCCTTCTGATTGGAACGGAAATGCTCCTGTAGCGAGTTGATGTTCGCCGTGAGGAGCGCAACCTGGACCTCTGGGGACCCGGTGTCATTTGCTGACAATTGATAGTCTTCAACCACTTTCGCTTTTACTTGTGCACTCAGTGCCATTTCTACATTTCTCCGAATATGCCTTGTGAATGAACGCGGATTTCTCTCCGCAACCTATCCAGGCAACAACCACGCATATCTGCAGTCGCGCCTCTATTTTCAGTGGGAAACCACCAGACGCCGCGGCGCCACGCGCCCGTCGTCGAGTATCTCGCCCACGCCAATGAACATCTGCTTCGAAGTGTCGGTCGACTGCTCGACGAGTTGCACGCGACCGGACGTCGGTGCATGCGGCACGATCACCGGTTGACCCTGACGGATGTAAAACGCCGTCGCATCGTTGAGCGACACCACAGGCCAGTCGCGCACCGCACTCTCGACCGGCAGCAGCAAAGCGTCCAACGCTTCGGAGCCGCCTTCGCCGCACACCTTCTCGAGGTCTTCGAAACTCAACATTTCCGACTCATCATAGGGACCGGCCTTACGGCGGCGCAAGGCGCACACATGCGCGCCACACCCGAGCGCCGCGCCCATCTCTTCGGCAATCGTCCGCACATAAGTGCCTTTACTGCAGTGGATCTCCAGCTCGAACTCGTCGCCTTCGAAGGCCACCAGCTCGTTGCTGTAGATCGTCACCGGGCGCGATTTGCGCTCCACTTCGATGCCGCGTCGCGCCAGCTTGTACAACGGCTGACCCTGATGCTTGATCGCCGAGAACATCGACGGGATCTGTTCGATCTCGCCGCGGAAGCGCTCGAGCACCTTCTCGACAGCTGCGGCATCTACACCGACGACCGGGCGCGTCTCGAGCACCTGACCATCTGCGTCGCCGCTGTCCGTGCGCACGCCCAACTTGATTCGCGCCCAGTATTTCTTGTCCGAATCGAGCAGGAACTGCGAGAACTTCGTCGCCTCGCCGAAACACAACGGCAGTACACCCGTCGCGAGCGGATCCAGGCTGCCTGTATGTCCGACCTTCTGCGCCCGGAACAGCTGCTTCGCCCGCTGAACGGCGTCGTTGGAACTCGCGCCGCTCGGCTTATCGACGACGATCATGCCGCTCACGTCGCGCCCGCGTTGTCGGCGCGCCATCAGTCGTCATCCCCGCGCCGCCTCTGCGAGTCTTCGTCTGCCGCCACCGCGCGACGAATCAAAGTTTCGATCCGCGCACCCTCTACGACCAGCTCGTCGTAGTGAAAACGCAACTTCGGCGTGGTCCGCATCGTGTTGTCGCGCGCCACCGCGGAACGCAGGAACCCGGCCGCGTTCTCGAGCACCGTCATCAATTCTTTTTGCGCTTTCGGATCATCGACACCGAGCGACGATACGAAGATGTCCGCATACGCCAGGTCGCGCGTGACCCGCACATCATTCACGCTGAGCATGCCGACCCGCGGATCGCGCATTTCGGCGCGAATGATGTCGGCCAGCCGCTCGCGCAGATGGTCGGCAACTCGGGGTCCTCGTCCTTGTTCCTTCATCGACGTCTATCCGGCGCATCAAAGCGTCCGCGCAATTTCCTTCGTATCGAACACTTCGATCTTGTCACCGACTTTTACGTCGTAATTGCGCACGCCAATGCCGCATTCCAGACCCGCGCGGACTTCGTTGACGTCGTCTTTGAAGCGGCGCAGCGAATCGAGCTCGCCTTCATGGATGACGACGTTGTCGCGCAACACGCGAACCTTCTTGCTCCTGAAGATCGTGCCGTCGACGACCATGCAGCCGGCGACCTGTCCGTAGCGTGGTGAACGGAATACGTCGCGCACTTCGGCGAGACCGAGGATTTCCTCGCGGATTTCCGGTGCCAACATGCCCGACAGGACCTGTTTGACGTCGTCGAGCAGTTCGTAGATGACGCTGTAATACCGCACGTCGACGCCTTCGCGCTCGATGATCTTCTTCGCGGCCGGGTCGGGCCGGACGTTGAATCCGAAGATCGTCGCGCGCGACGACAACGCGAGCATCGCATCGGACTCGCTGATGCCGCCCACGCCTGAGCCGATGATCAGCGCCTTCACTTCGCTCGTGCTGATGTCGTTGACCGCATGCGTGATCGCTTCGAGCGAGCCGCGTACGTCGGTCTTGAGCACCAGACGCAACACCGACTTCTCGCCTTCCTGCATCGTGGCGAACATGTTCTCGATCTTCGTCGCCTGATGCGCGGCCTGACGCTGTTCGGTGCTCTTGTTCTGACGGAAATCCGCCAATTCGCGCGCCTTACGTTCGTCGGGCGCCACGGAGAACGGATCGCCTGCATCCGGCGTTCCGGCGAGGCCGAGTACTTCCACCGGCATCGACGGACCGGCTTCCTTCACCTGCTCGCCGCGATCGTTCACCATCGCGCGAACCCGACCGATGTATTCGCCGGCAATCAATACCGCGCCCTGCTTCAGCGTGCCGTTCTGTACGAGCACCGTTGCCACCGGGCCACGACCGCGATCGAGCCGCGACTCGATGACGACGCCCCGCCCCGGACCATCCGGCACAGCGGTTAGTTCCATGACTTCCGCCTGCAGGACGATGGCGCCTAACAGATCATCTACGCCGTCACCCGTGAGTGCGGAAACCTTCACGAATTGCGTATCGCCGCCCCAGTCGTCGGGAATGACGCCTTTCGAGGCGAGTTCGTTCTTCACACGCTCCGGATCGGCGCCTTCTTTGTCCATCTTGTTCACAGCAACGATGATCGGCGTACCGGCCGCTTTCGCGTGCTGAATCGCCTCTTCCGTTTGCGGCATGACACCGTCGTCGGCGGCCACGACCAGAATCACGATGTCGGTCGCTTGCGCACCGCGGGCGCGCATCGCGGAGAATGCCGCGTGGCCGGGCGTATCGAGGAACGTGATACGGCCCTGCGGAATCTCGACGTGATATGCGCCGATGTGCTGCGTGATACCGCCGGCTTCGCCGCTGGCAACGCGCGTCTTGCGGATGTAGTCGAGTAGCGAAGTCTTGCCATGGTCGACGTGACCCATGATCGTGACGACGGGCGGCCGTGTCAGCGCCTCGCCTTCAATGTTCAGAGTCTCTTCGTGGGCGTGTTCGATTGCATCGGACGCAACCGTCTTCGCGACGTGGCCCATCTCTTCGATGACGAGGATCGCGCTGTCCTGGTCGAGCACGTGGTTTATCGTCGCCATCACGCCCATGCCCATCAGCGTTTTGATGACCTCACCGGCCTTGATCGACATACGCTGCGCGAGATCGCCGACCGTGATCGCTTCCGGAACCTGAACTTCGCGTTTCACCACTTCCGTCGGGCGTTCGAATTCGCCACCTTGCTTGTCGACCTTGCGCTTCGGACGGCGCAGATCGGGCTTCAGCGTGATCTCGCGACGCCGGCGCTGTTTGCCGTCGCCGAATTCGTCGTCGCCGGCAACCGCAGCGCCGCGGTTGTTCTTGTCGCGACCGCGATCCTTTGCTGCTCGCTTCGGTGAGCCGGCCTTCTGTTCCGTGGCTTGCGCCTGCGCAACCGCCTCGGCCGCTTCTCGTTCGAGCCGCACCTTGTCGGTTTCTTCGACCTTCGGCGCGGCCTTCGCTGCGAGCACTTCTTCTTTCTTGCGTTCGATTTCCGCGCGGCGGCGCTCTTCTTCTGCCTTCTTCTCGGCTTCGAGACGTCGCGTTTCTTCTTCAGCCGCTTTGCGCGCGGTGTCTTCCCGGCGGTTGCGCTCGGCTTCCAGTTCGGATTGAGACCTTACGGGCTGTTTCGCTTGCGCGGCGGCATCCGCGGCCGGCCCCTTAGCGTGATCGGCAGGGGCGTCTGCCCGCTTGACGTAAGTGCGGCTCTTGCGCACTTCGACAGCGACAGTTCGACCTTTTCCCTGACCACCCTTCAGCGTGCTGACGGACTTGCGGGTCAACGTGATCTTGCGCGGCGCGCCCTCGGCTTCGCCGTGACTGCGCTTCAGGTAGGCGAGCAGCTCCTGCTTTTCTTCGATGGTGAGCTGGCC
>JANLUG010000604.1:0-1772 GCA_031363335.1 Gammaproteobacteria bacterium | reverse complement strand
GAAGGCCGCGAAGAGCGGTGCAACGGCGGCTGCCGCTGCGGCGCCGAAGAAGGAAGATGGCGGAATCGGGTCGCTGCTTGCATCGCCGCTGGTAATGGCGGGCGCCGCGCTCGTTCTTGTATTGATCGTCGTTGCCGGGTTGATGCGCGCGCGCGGTCGACGTCGCGCCGAAGACGATCAATTGGCGGCATTCGATGAACCTGAACCGGTGCGGGCATCGGCAAGCGTTGTCGCGGCCAGAGCCCGCGCGCGCGTCGAAGAAATCCCCGATGACGACGTCGACGTGGGAGAGCCCACCCTGCGCCAGGAAGAACACGACCTGCCGCCGCATCACGAAGGCGCGCAGACGAGCGACGTCATCGGCGAAGCCGACATTTACATTGCCTATGGGCGCTACCCGCAAGCCGTGAGTTTGCTGCTCAGCGCGCTTGACGACGACCCGAATCGGTCGGACGTTCGAGTCAAGTTGCTCGAGGTCTATGCCGAGACCAAAGACGAAGCCGGCTTCGAATCGCATATGAACGAACTGTTGGCGCGTTGCGACGACAACGAACTGTTGCTCGAGGCTCGCGAACTCGAGACGAAGCTGCGCGAAGACGGTCCGGTTGCGACTACCTCGACTGCATCGGACGATTCCGTCACCGGGAATCTCGACGACTTCCAGCTCGATCTCGACGCTGATGAAGAGGAAACCCCGCCCACCGTGCGCGCAACCTCTTTCAACGAGCGCTCGGAACGGGCATCAGATGATCTCGGCGGCGACCTCGGCATCGACTTCAAGCCCGACGAAGAGCCTACCGTGATGCGCACGCAGGCACCGTCCGCGCGGGTCAAACAGGACCTGGGCGACGTTGCCGTGGCCACCGACGAAGGCGATGACTTCGATCTGGAGGATCTGGAGTTCGAACCGGTCACGCGCACCGAATCGAAGCCGCGTGCCGGCGCCGCCACGGAAGAATCCGACGACGCGTTCGAATTCCTCAACGAGGAAGACGCTGCGACGACGAAACTGGACCTCGCCCGCGCCTACATCGACATGGGCGACGAAGACGGCGCCCGCGAGATCCTGACCGAGGTCCTGCAGGAAGGCAGCAGCGAGCAGCAACAGACTGCGAACGAACTACTCGCCAAGCTCGGCTAGCGGCGCGGATTCGCTGCGCGCCGTTGCAGTCGAACGACCATTACATCGCGCTAGGCGTCGAATACGACGGACAGTGTTTTCATGGTTGGCAGCGGCAAACGGGCGAGCGCTCGGTTCAACAGACGCTCGAAGAGGCGTTGGCGAGGATCGCTGATCAGCCGATCAAGCTGATTGCTGCCGGGAGGACCGACACCGGCGTGCACGCGACGCAACAAGTGGTCGCCTTCGCTACCTCCGCTGAACGTCCGCAGAGCGCCTGGATTCGCGGCACCAACAGTCTGTTGCCTAACGAACTGAGCGTGCGTTGGGCGCTGCCGGTGCCCGCACACTTCCATCCTCGGTACAGCGCAACGAGCCGCCGCTATCAGTACGTTTTTCTCGAAACCGAACGCGCACCGGCCATCGCTCGTCACTACGTTACCTGGACGGCCGCTACCTTAGACGACGCGGCCATGCACTCGGCGGCGCAACGGTTGATGGGCGAACACGATTTCACGACGTTTCGCAGTTCGTCGTGCCAGGCAAAGTCTCCGTTCAGATGCGTGTTTGTGGTCGCAGTGCGCCGCTTCGCCGAATTCGTGGTGCTCGATATCACCGCGAATGCTTTTCTCCAGCACATGGTGCGCAACAT
>JANLUG010000593.1:0-1792 GCA_031363335.1 Gammaproteobacteria bacterium | reverse complement strand
GTGTTGCGCTATCCGGATCGTTTCCGCAATCGCCGCGTCGGGCTGCCGCTGTGCGGCGGCAACATCGACATGATGATTCTCTCGTCGCTGCTGCAACGCGGGCTGGTGCGCAGCCACCGATTGGTGCGTTTGCGCGTCGAGATCGAAGACGTGCCGGGCGCGCTCGGTAAACTGACGCAACTGCTCGGCGAGCTCGACAGCAACATCATCGACATCGCCCATCAGCGCACCTTCGGCGGATCGTCGGTGCGCGCCGCGGTGGTGGATCTGACGTTGCAGATGCGCGGCGAAGAGCAGGAAGACCAGGTCGTGAATGCGCTCAAAGACCGCGGCCTCGATGCGCGACTCGACGAAGGAGGATCGAACGATGGCTGAAGTGACATCGCAACGGGATCTCGACGCCTCGGCCATCGCGCCGGATACGCGCGGCATGAACTTCTATCGGGCAGATCAGGCGCTGCGCGATGTGCTTGCGATCTATCTCGCGGACGATTTGCGCGCGCATCTCGAACCGCACCTCGATCGGCTGGGCGCGCTCGCGGCGGGCGAACTCGACGAGTGCGCGGCGCTGGCGGACAAGCACCCGCCGGTGCTGCACCACCGCGACCGCTTCGGGCGCGACAGGCAATGGATCGAATACCACCCGGCGTATCGGCGACTCGAGGCGGTGGCATACGGTGAGTTCGGCATTCACGCGATGAGCCACCGGCCGATTCTCGGCTGGCCCACTGCGTTGCCGGCCGTTGCGAAGCATGCATTCACGCTGTTGTTCAATGAGGCGGAGTTCGGTCTCGGTTGTCCGATCAATGTCACCGACTCAGCCGCGCATCTGATCCGACTCTACGCAGAGGAGTCGATCAAGGCGCGTTTCCTGCCGCGTATGCTCAGCCAGAACATGGCGGAGCTGTGGCAGGGCGCGCAGTTCATGACGGAGAAGTCCGGCGGGTCGGATGTCGGTGGGATCACGACCGCGGCGGTGCGGACGACGGATGGCTGGCGCATCCACGGCGAGAAGTGGTTCTGCTCGAATGCCGATGCCGACGTTGCGACGTTGCTCGCGCGTCCCGAAGGCGCCGCGGCGGGCTCGCGCGGGCTAGGCCTGTTCGTCATGCCGCGCACGCTTGCCGACGGTACGCCGAACCGTTATCGGATTGTTCGTCTGAAAGACAAGCTCGGCACGCGTTCGATGGCGAGCGGCGAGATCAGTCTCGACGGCGCCATTGCCTATCCGTTGGGCCATCTCGACGCCGGGCTCAAGCAGATGGCGGAGATGATCAACTGGTCGCGGCTGTCGAACGGCGTGAAATCGACGGCGCTGATGCGGCGCGCCGTGCACGACGCATGGCAGGTGTATCGACACCGTCAGGTGTTTGGCGCGCGCTTGCTGGACTTGCCGCTGGCACAACGTCAGTTGCTGAAGTTGCAGTTGCCTAGTGAACAGGCGTTGAGCATGGGTTTTTTCACGGCCGCTGCGCTCGATGCCTCTGAGATGCCCGGTCGCGCACACGCGAACGACGCGCGCGCGGTGCTGCGACTGGCGACGCCGGTGTTGAAGATGCGCGCGACCCGCGATGCACGCCGCGTCACCGGCGATGCGATGGAGATACGCGGCGGTTGCGGCTATGTGGAGGACTTCGTCAATCCGCGCCTGCTGCGCGACGCACATCTCGGCTCGATCTGGGAAGGCACGTCCAGCATTGTCGGCATCGATGCCATTCGGCGGGCGGTTGGTCGGAACGGATGCCAGAGCGCGTATCAGGCTGCCTTACTCGATCGGCTCGATCGATGCGCA
>JANLUG010000234.1:0-1103 GCA_031363335.1 Gammaproteobacteria bacterium | reverse complement strand
ATGGGGGCGCAAGCGCGTGATCCTCATCGGCCTGTTCGGCTTCAGTGCCGGCACGCTGCTTTTCAATTCAGTACTGTACGCCGGTCTGTCCCGCACGCTGACGGGTTCGGTGTTGTTCGGCGCACTGGTGGTCGCGCGCATGCTGCACGCGAGCGTCATGTCCGCTTCGATGCCCGCCGCAAACGCATACATGGCCGACATCACCGACCCGGCCACACGTACCAAAGGCATGGGAGCCGCCGGCGCCGCCAACAACGTCGGCTCGATTCTCGGACCCGCCGTCGCGAGCCTCGCGCTGTTTTCCTTGTTGACGCCGCTGTGGGTGATGGCCGTTGTGGCCTTCCTCAACGGTCTGTTCGTGTGGCGCTATCTGCCGGAGCCGCCTCGACACGGAACCGGTGTGCGGCCGAAGCGCATGAAGTACACCGATCCACGCATCCTGCCATTCGTCATCGTCGGCGTGATGATGTTCACCGGCATGGCGCTGGTGCAGCAGACGATGGGATTTCGCTTCCAGGACACGCTCGGACTTTCTGCCGGCGAAACTGCGCAGAAATTCGGCTTCGCGATGATGCTGTCGGGCGCCTGTTCGTTGATCGCGCAGTTCGCCATCGTGCAGCGCATCAGCGTCTCGCCGTTCACCTTACTGCGGCTCGCGATGCCGTTGTTGATCGTCGCATTCACGATCATGGCAATGGCCGATTCGCAGCTGATGCTGTCGATCGCAATGATGATCCTCGGTTTCGGCATGGGAATGGCCGGGCCGGGATTCATGGCCGGTGCATCGCTCGCCGTCTCACCGCAAGAGCAGGGTTCCGTCGCCGGCGTGGCCGGCTCATGCGGTCCGCTTGGCTTCACGTTGGGACCACTGCTGGGCGGCGCGTTGTATCAGATCAACCCGGCACTTCCGTACGCGGTCGCGGCAGGCATGTACGTGGTGTTGTTCGTGTCGATGCGCTGGATCGGGAAACGCGTGGCGGTGCACGACGCTTCTGCTGCAGCCGAGCACGACTAAACGACTCGTTGCGACTTCGAATGGAGTCGAGCGGTTCGACTTCGATCGGAGGCGAGCGACGGCGGGTCGGTGTGCCGGACACGCTCAA
>JANLUG010000271.1:0-1934 GCA_031363335.1 Gammaproteobacteria bacterium | reverse complement strand
CCGGCGGCACCGGGTTCCAGCCCCACCGGAACGCGCCGCTGCGCACGTCGTACGCACGTACTACACCTGACGGCGCATCTTTGCGCTGGCTGTCCGCCACGAGCGAACCGGTGATGACGATGTCGTCGAGAATCGCCGGCGCGCTGGTGATCGAGTATTCCGCCGCCGCGTGGGCGCTCAAGCCGACGTTGAGATCGACTTCGCCGTTGTTGCCGAAGTCCGCACAGCGCTGCCCCGTTGCGCCGTCGAGCGCGATGATGCGGCCATCGAGCGTGCCGAGCATGATGCGGTGGTCGCAGGGCTTTCCGGTCGGCTGCGGCTCCTGCCAACTGCTCACACCGCGGCAATTCGTCAGCGGTTCCTGCGCCATGGCAACTGCAGGATCGAAGCGCCAGCGCTCGGTGCCGTCGCGCGGATTCAACGCGAACACCACCTCCAAATCTGCGACGTTCTGCGGCGTGATCTGCGTGGCACCCGAATGGTGTCCGCCGCCGGGCGCGCCGCCGTACGACGGCCACGACAGCGATTGCACCGCCTCGTCGGCCGCAAGCACCGCAGGCCCGGTACAAAGCACGACGACAACGGCCTTCCGCAGTAAGCGACGCATGTCGAGTCCCCCTCCCCCCGTTGTTGGTAACGCTAACGCATCGCGGCTGGAAATGCCCACCCGGAAGCGCCGACTCTTGCCGGTCGACCCGCGGCGGCTTTTTCAATACGCTCGACGCAACTGACAGGGGGAGAGCCGCCAGTGAACCCAACCGGGCAAACCACGCCTACACACAACACGGCCACGCTGTCGACGAAGCTGTATTACGGCTTCGGCGCCGTCGCGAACGGCGCAAAGAGCAACGGCTTCAACTACCTGCTGCTGTTCTTCTACAGCCAGGTGATCGGCTTACCCCCTCAGTGGGTGTCGTTGGGGATTTTCTTCGCCCTGCTGGTAGACGCAATTGCCGATCCATGGATCGGCTACGTCTCCGATCACCTGCATTCGCGCTGGGGCCGGCGGCATCCGCTGATGTACGCGTCGGGCGTTCCGGTGGCGTTGACGTACTACTTCCTGTGGTCGCCGCCGCAGCTCGGTCCGGAAGCGCTGTTCGTGTACTTCGTCTCGCTCGCAATCCTCATCCGCGTGCTGATCGCGTTCTACGAGATCCCGTCGACCGCGCTCGTGGCCGAGTTGACGGAAGACTACGACCAACGCACGCAGTTCATGAGCTTCCGTTTTTTCTTCGGCTGGTGGGGCGGCCTGACGATGGCGGTGCTCGTCTATCTGTTCTTTCTTCCGGAGAATCTCGGCGGCCTCGAATACCGCGCCGGCTGGAGTCACTATGGGCTCGCCGCGTCGATCATCATATTCGTATCCATCTACGTCTCCAGTCTCGGCACGCACAAACACATCCCGTATCTGAAACAACCGCCGCACCGCGCGCGCACCGGCTTCGGACCCATGCTGACCGAGTTCAAGGAAACGCTGTCGAACCGTTCGTTCCTGATGCTGTTTCTCTCGGCGTTGTTCACGGCTGTTGCGGCCGGCATCTGCACGAGCTTGAGCATTTATTTCACGCGCCATTTCTGGGAACTGACGAGTACGCAGATCGGCTACATGCAGCTGCCGTATTTCGCATCTGCCGGTGTCGCGCTGTTCCTCGCACCGCTCGTGTCGCGCAAGATCGGCAAGAAGCGCGCGGCGATTCTCGTCACGTCGCTATCGGTGCTGATGTCGCCGTTGCCGTTCATTCTGCGGATGCTCGGCTGGTTTCCCGAGAACGGCACACCTGCGTTATATCCGCTGTTGATCGTGTTCAACTCGATCGAAGTGACGTTCATCATCGCGTCCGGAATTCTGATTTCGGCGATGATCGCGGACGTAGTGGAAGACAGTGAAGTCACCACGGGACGGCGCTCCGAGGGTCTTTTCTTCGCCGCGAACC
>JANLUG010000516.1:0-1532 GCA_031363335.1 Gammaproteobacteria bacterium | reverse complement strand
TCGCAGCACCGAGTTGCTCGCACACCAGAATGCCTGCGTCAAACACGGCGTCATTCCCGATCGGGCGTCGTACATGGCCGGCTGGGAGAAGGGCGTACGCGAATATTGCGAAGCGAACAACGGCTACGACGTCGGTACGAGCGGATACGGGCACAACAACGTCTGCCCGGATGATCAGCGCGAGGCGTTTCTCGCCGCGTATCACGACGGGCGGCAGCTGTATCTGGCGCGCAGCGAGGTCAACAATCTCGAGCAGGCCATCAGCCAACGCGAGTACCGGCTCGACGAAATCAAGATGGAACTCGTCTCGAGCGCGACGCAACAGTTCGACCCGACGCTGACACCGGCCGCCAGAGTGGATCTGTTGGCGCTGACCGAGCGTCTCGCCGAAGAACAGGGTCGCATCAACGCCGAGTTGCCGCAGATGCGCCGGGAGCTCGCGTTCAAGACCCAACAACTGGCGGCGCTCGAGCAGTAGCCTCGTGCCGAATCAGCGCGAGTTCTGAACCGTCAGCCGATCGGCGGCGGCTGGTAGCCGCCGCACTGCGCCGCGATGTGCGCCGCGAGGCGGATCGTGCGTAGATCGCCACCGTAAGGTCCCACCACCTGTAACCCGATCGGCAACTTCGATTTGCCGAGGCCGATCGGCGGCACCGTCGCCGGCAGATAGGCCATGCCGGTGAGAATCGTCCAGCGGACGAGGTCGATGTAGGTGCGCTGCACGCCGTTGCACAGCAACGCGCGCTGGCCGAAGTCGCCCGACTGATTGTGAGGGAACGGGGGCACAAAACTCACCGGCATCAGCACCGCGTCGTAGCGCGTGAAGAAGTCCGACCATTGCCCGCGGATCGCTTCGCGGGCCATATGCGCATCGAGCCATTCACGGTGGCTGCTCAACGGCCGGCTCCCCTCAGCGGGGACGTTGGGTGTCGACTGCGTCATCGCTTCGAAGACGAGCCACAAACCCAGCGTCGATGCCGCGTCTGCATCGATATTCGGGCGCGCTTTGCGATCCACCGAAACGCCGGATGCTTCGAGCCGGTCTGTTGCCGCCGTGATGACGTCGAGCACTTCGGTGTCGATCGGGCAGAACGAATCGTCGAGCCAGGCCGCCACCCGCAGCGTACGAACGTCCTGCGGCGCGGGTGCGAGATCGGCGATCAGCGGCCTGTTCTTGCGCAACAGAATCTTCAGCAACAGTTCCAGATCGTCTGCGGACCGCGCCAGCGGACCCAGCACGTTGATGTCCGCTTCAGTCGTGCCGCCTGCCTGATGATCGAGATAGCCGGTGCTGGGCACGATG
The DNA here is from genome assembly GCA_031363335.1 of Gammaproteobacteria bacterium. Taxonomy (GTDB): domain Bacteria; phylum Pseudomonadota; class Gammaproteobacteria; order Pseudomonadales; family Azotimanducaceae; genus DATJGR01. The sequence continues at coordinate 229 of JANLUG010000516.1, read as the reverse complement.
CCCCAACTCGGCTTGTGACCGAAGATGCCGTTGTACGCCGCCGGAATTCGTATCGAGCCACCGATGTCGGTGCCGATTTCGAAGGATGTGAGGCCGGCTGCGACGGCGGCGCCGGCACCGCCCGAAGAACCTCCAGGCACTCGTTGGGGGTTCCATGGATTGACCGTGGTACCGAACATCTCGTTGTGCGTCTGTACGTCGCCCGACCAGCGCGGCAGATTCGTCTTGC
>JANLUG010000512.1:0-1347 GCA_031363335.1 Gammaproteobacteria bacterium | reverse complement strand
CCGTGGCCGCGCAGGTCGGGCGCAACGATGTGGTAGCGATCCCGCAAGCGCTGGGCGACCCAGTCCCACGTATGGCAGTGATCCCGCATGCCGTGCAGCAGCAGCAGATTCGGCGCGCCTTCGTTGCCCCAATCCAGATAGTGCAAGCGCAACCGCTGCGAAAAGTACGAATGCGAGGTGGGATTGCCGGCGTCGATCAAGATTGTCGATCCGGCCCGCTCAGGCGCGTTTCAGTTCGAGCACGCGCGCATCGCGCCACGACCCGCGACCGAGCAGCTGGTCTTCATTGCGTCGGAACGAATCGACGATGCATCCCATGACCGCGCGCACGCGTGCTGCATTCCTGAGATCGGGATGCGTCAGCACCCAGATCTCCTGCGCCACAACGGGATCACTGAGGCGCGTCAGCGTCGGATGCGCATCACCGAGTACGCACGGCAGCGCAGCCATGCCGACGCCGGCTTCGACCGCGGCCAGTTGCAGCGGCGCATTCGGACTGCGCGTGCGGCTCGGCACGTCGGGAAAGGTCCGCAGCCGCGTTGCTTCGCTGACCGACCATTCCATCCCCCAATCGACCCAATTGCAGGTCTCCGGATTGGCGACCGGATCGTGCTTCATCAGGTACTCGGCGCTTGCATACACGGCGACTGCATACTGTCCCAGGCGTCTGCCGACCAGATGCTCAGGCGGTGAGTCGGTCACCCGCACCGCGATGTCCGCTTCCCCTCGCGTCAGGCTGAGCGATTCGTATGAGCCGATGAAGTCGAGCGAGATGTCCGGGTACGCTTCGACGAAATGGCCCAAGTCGCGCATCAGGAAGCTCGTGCCGACCGGCTCCGGGAAGGTAATCCGCACGTGCCCTTGCAGGCGTTGGTCGCGGCCGACCAGAACCCGTTCGATGTCATCGATCTGACCTTCCACCTGCTCCGCCTGCAGCAGCACCAACTGACCGTCGGCCGACAGCTTCAGCCCTTCGGGTGTGCGGTTGAACATCACAGCGCCCAGGCGCTTCTCGAAGTGGTCCAGGCGGCGCGTGACGGTGGAGTGATGGATACCCAGCCGCCGGGCCGCGGCACGCACTGAGCCGGCGTGGGCGATCGCGGTAAACACTTTCAGATCATCCCAATCCATACTCGACATCGTCGGCACTCCTGGCGCATTTCTGCGATGCGCGGGTGCGCTATTGGTGCTTGATCGGAGTGTTACTTAAAGTAACATCCACATGCAACCCACGATTTCCCGGAGTTCGAATGAAAGCCCTCACATCTCTCACTGCCACGGTCCTGGTTCTGGCGAGTTTCCAGGCCGGCGCCGCCGATTCCTACACGGCGTCCATCCAGGGCTGCC
>JANLUG010000498.1:0-1964 GCA_031363335.1 Gammaproteobacteria bacterium | reverse complement strand
CGGCACGTCTATGTTTCGCCCGGAACGAGGCCATCGCTACTACTCTTTTTCTTTGTTTGTCAGGTTGCTTTCGCCGGCGGATCGCCGAGCGAAATGACTGGGAACAGTTCCGCCTCGACGACTTCCATCGCCACCACGGTGGAATACGATCGCACGCGGTCCATCACCGAAACGAGCGTTTGATAGTTCGTGTCGGATTCGAGCAGGATGACGATGTCGCGCTTTTCGGGCATGCGCCGCTTCAATTCCTGCAACACCAGCGACAGACCCTTGAGATCCTGCTCGCCGTCGACCATGGGCAACGTCTTGATCGCGCCGCCGCGACCATCTGCAATGACGAGTTTGTCGTCTCTAACGATGACCTCGAGGTGCACCTGATCGGGGTCGAATTCCGCCGATCCGTTGCCCGCCGGAAAGTCGAGATCGATGACCGTGATCTTCGCGAACACTACTGACGCCAGCAGTGCGGACACCAACATCATCATCATGTTCATGAATGGCGTGACGTCGAGATCCGCATCCTTACGGTGCGCGACACGGCGTTGCTTCAGTCGTCTCATCGGGATCGCTCCTCAGGCGAAGGCGCTTCAGGCCTTCGCGGCGGCGTGGCTTGCGGCCGCTGCCTTCGGTGCTGCACGTTCCGGTCGTTCCTCGAGAAGGTTGAGGAACTTCACCTGTGCGATCTCGAGGCTCTCGACGATGGCGCTGGTCTTGCTCTGCAGCATCGAGTGCAGCAGCAACAAGGGAATCGCGACCATCAGGCCGAACGCGGTGCAGTTCATCGATACCGAAATGCTCTGCGACAGCAGCGACGCTTTCTCGGCTGGGTCGGCAGACGCAACCGCGGTGAACGCACCGATCAACCCGATGACGGTACCGAGCAAGCCAAGCAACGTCGCCACGTTGGCAAATGTCGCGAGGTACGGCGTGCGGCGCTCGATATTCGGCAGCACTTCGAGCAGTTGCTCTTCCATCGCGTATTCGATGTCCTGGCGACGGCGCGTATGGCTCAAACGCGCGATGCCTTCAGTGACAATGGCACACACCGCCGATTTCGATTTCGACGCGAGGTCCTGAATCTCGCGCATGCGTTGCTGGCGCAGCAGCGGCAGAATCTTCTCGTAGTCGCGACGGTTCGCGGAGGTCTGTCTCGCGAGATAGAAATACCGCTCGAGCGAGATCGCGACGCCAATCGCCATTACCAGGGCGATCGGGTACATGAACTCCCCGCCATGTTGAAAGAACAAAACTATCTTCGAGAACAAGTCCATTTTTTCATTCCTCCGTTACAGTCGCACTGTTTACAGCACTTCGTGCAGAACTGGGTTGCCCGAGATCACGAATTGATCGATAGAGACGGTTCACTGTTTTGGCTCCGACGACTTCAGCACGTCGTAGTACTGGAGTTCGCGTTTGTACGCACGCGGATACAGGTGGCGAAAGACTTCGTGCTCGGTGAAATTGGGATCGAGTTCAATTTTCGGAATGCCACTCGGGTCCTGCCACGGCACGATGTACAACACCTTCGGTAGTTCCTGGTTGCCCGAGATCACCGTCTCATCCATCCGGATACGTCCGTTCGGTTTCTGATCCTGCTCAGCCATTGCGCTCGCGCTGATCGACAGCGCGCAGATCAACACAACGCCTCGCGCGTTCATGCTCATGATTCGTTTCCGGCCAGTCTGCGTTCGAGATCCGATACCCAACCGGCCACGCGCATGTCGGGGCTGTCGGAAAGCGTCTGGTAGGTCTGATACGCCTTCAACGCGTCGTCCAGACGACCGAGATAGAGTTCGTAAAGAATGCCGAGGTTGAGGTACGCCTCGCGAAAGTTCGGCACGCGTTGCGCGCACGCGAGGTAGTTCGCTTCGGCACTCAGGAAATCGCCGGCGCGCCGCGACAGCACACCCAGATCGACATACGCCGCGCAGTTGTTCGGATTCGCGTCGATCGCCTTCTTGTAG
>JANLUG010000459.1:0-1338 GCA_031363335.1 Gammaproteobacteria bacterium | reverse complement strand
TTCGTGGCGAAGTCGCGCGCATCCGCAGAGGGCGACGGCTACCTGTTGGCGACGGTCTTCGAGGAAGCCCGTAACGCCAGTCACCTCGCGATTTTCGACGCACAGCACGTCGAAGACGGTCCGATCGCGCGCGCCGACCTCGACCATCGAATTCCAATGGGATTTCACGGTACGTTCCGACCGCAAAACGTATAGGCGTATGATCCGGCCAAACAACACGGGAGGATTTGCACGAATGGCCGCACAAGGTTTACGGAATCTCGGACGATCGGGTCTACGCGTATCGCCGCTGTGTCTCGGCGCGATGAACTTCGGCAACGAACAGTTCGGCTGCGACGAAAAGGCATCGATCGCGATCATCCACGCGTATCTGAACGCCGGACATAACTTCATCGACACCGCCAACGTCTACTCCGCGACGAAGTCGGAGACGATCGTCGGCAAGGCCGTGAAGGACCGCCGCGACGCTGTGGTGATCGCAACGAAGGCATCGTCGCCGCTCGGCGCGGGTCCGTTCGATTCGGGTTCGAGCCGCAAGCACGTCGTGAAGGCGTGCGAAGACAGCCTGCGCCGGCTCGACACCGACTATATCGATCTCTATCAGATGCACCGCTACGACGACACGACGCCGCTCGAGGAAACGCTGAGCACGCTGAACGACCTGGTTCGTCAGGGGAAGGTGCGCTACATCGGCGTGTCGAACTGGACCGCATCGCAGATCGTCGAAGCGTGTCTGATCATTGCGGCGAAAGGTTGGGAGCCGCTGGTCAGTCTGCAGCCGCAATACAGCATCCTGACGCGCGACATCGAAGTGGAAATTCTGCCGGCGTGCCTGAAGTTCGGCCTCGGCGTGATTCCGTGGAGTCCGCTCGCGGGCGGCATGCTCACCGGCAAATACAAGGCAAACGAAGAGCCGCAGCAAGGCACACGCTTCGCGGCACCCGGACCGTTCCAGGCGATCTGGCGCACGCGCGCTTTGAACGAGCGCAATCACGCGATCGTATCCGTTGTGCTCGAAGAAGCCGGCAAGCTGGATGTTTCGCCGATCGCCCTGGCACTCGCGTGGAACCTGGCGCGCCCCGGAATCGTCTCGCCGATCATCGGACCGAAGAACGAGCAACAGTTGAAGGACAACCTGGCGGCACTCGACGTAACACTGCCGAGCGACACCATCGAGCGCATCGACGCCGCCAGCGAGCCGCATCTGCCGTATCCGCACGACTTCATGCGGATGGCGCGTCAACTGACGGCGATGATGGTCAATCAGAACGCGAAACGCTGACAGGGCTATCGAGGGGTGTAGCGATGCCGGGTACGAAGCCTCGCATCATTTACTTC
>JANLUG010000257.1:0-1175 GCA_031363335.1 Gammaproteobacteria bacterium | reverse complement strand
GTTCGCGACGGTCTCATTCGATTCCTGACGATGCGCTGGGCACGCCCGGTCGAGATTCCGTGGTTGAGCGTCACCAGCGCCGGCGCGCGCCGGTTGAACGTATTGTTCGATGCCGACGACGGCGAGCAGCGCCACAAACTGGTCGTCACTGCGATTCCTAATGCGAACATCGAGCTGACGCCGATCGTGTTGGAAGCGCAGACGATCAGGACCGCCGAGGCAGCCGGCGTTCCGGTCGCACATGTCGTGCTCGACAGCGACGATCCAGGCTGGCTCGGCGGCGGCTTCTTCATCACGCAGCGCATCGACGGCGAGACCGTACCGCGCCGCGTGCTGCGGCTCGTCGACCGTTGCGGCAATGGTGACGCCGTCGCGACACGGCTCGGTGCCGCGCTCGCCGCATTGCATGCCGTACCTGACGAACGCATTCCGCCGCACCTCGTTCGACCGGTCGACGGCGATCCGGCCGCGACCTCGCTCGGGCGCCTTCAGGAACAGATCGACGGGCTGCTGCAACCGTCGCCCGCCGTCAGTCTGGGTATGCGCTGGCTCGAAGCGCGCCGTCCATCGAAGCCGTCGCGCTGCGTGCTCATTCACGGCGATGCGCGCAACGGCAACCTGATCGTTTCCGAACGCGGTCTGGAGGCGCTACTCGACTGGGAAGGCTCGAGTGTCGGCGATCCGATGGCGGATCTCGCGTGGCCGTGCGTGCGGACCTGGCGCTTCGGTGAAGATGCGCGCGAACTCGGCGGGTTCGCCGGCCGCGCGCCGATGGTCGCAGCATACGAGGCGGCGGGCGGTCGCTTCGACGCCGAGCGTTTTCATTGGTGGAAAGTGCTCGGCACGCTGCGCTGGGCGATCGGTCTTGCGGGTCAGGCGAAAGCGCACATCGATGGGTCGGTGCCGAACATTGTGATGGCGGCGAGCGGCCGCCGTGTCGGAGAACTCGAATACGATCTGCTTTGCCTGCTGCGCCCGCGCTGAGCCGTCAGCGGATAGCCGCGCCAATTCGATCGAGCAACGTATCCCACGGCCGAGCCGGCAGCGCCGCCAATCCGAGTCGTTGGCATTCATCGACGAGCCACTGCCCGTGCAGCCAACTCACGCGCGCTCGCTTAGTCTGCTCCGCCTCGTTCGGTTCGCGCGCCACGAAGTTCCGGACGATCTGTCGTTCG
>JANLUG010000399.1:0-2420 GCA_031363335.1 Gammaproteobacteria bacterium | reverse complement strand
AAATTCTTCGAGGATGAAACCGACGCCGCCTTTGCCGGACTGGCTGTTCACCCGCACTGTCTCTTTGTACGACGAGCCGACGTCTGCCGGATCGATCGGCAGATACGGCACTTCCCAATGGGAGCTATCGACCTGCGCCATACCTTTGCGGATCGCGTCCTGGTGCGAACCGGAGAACGCCGTGAACACGAGTTCCCCGGCATAAGGATGCCGTTCATGCACCGGCAGTTTGTTGATTGCTTCCACCGTTTCCTTGATCCGACGCATCTCGCGGAAATCGAGTTCGGGATCGACGCCTTGCGAGAACATGTTCATCGCCATCGTGACCAGATCGCAGTTGCCGGTTCGCTCACCGTTGCCGAACAGCGTGCCTTCGACTCGCTGCGCGCCGGCCATCAACGCGAGTTCCGTTGCCGCGATGCCGGTGCCGCGGTCGTTGTGCGTGTGCAGGCTAACGACCACGCTGTCGCGCGCCGGAAAATTGCGGATGAACCACTCGATCTGATCCGCGTAGATGTTCGGCGTCGCCATTTCGACCGTGGACGGCAGATTGACGATCATCGGTTTCGCGGCTGTGGCGCCCCACTCACGCGCCACGGCCGCCGAAATCTCGACCGCAAAATCGAGCTCGGTGCCCGTGAAACTCTCCGGCGAATATTCGAACGTGATGTTCGCGTCGTGCAGCGCGCTCAGCGCTTCCTTGACCATGCGCGTGCCTTGCACGGCTAGATCGATGATGCCGGCGCGGTCCATGCCGAACACGACGCGACGCTGCAATGTCGATGTCGAGTTATACAAGTGGAATATCACGTTACGTGCGCCTTGAAGCGCCTCGACGGTGCGGTAGATCAGTTCGGCGCGCGCCTGGCACAGCACCTGGATGCTCACGTGCGGAGGGATCCTGTCCTCGTCGATGATGCGCCGGATGAAATCGAAATCGGGTTGCGACGCCGCGGGGAAACCCACCTCGATTTCGGCGAAACCGACTTCCACCAGCAGATCCCACATCTTCAGTTTTTCGTCGACATCCATCGGATCGACGAGCGCCTGATTGCCGTCGCGCAGGTCGACGCTGCACCAACGCGGCGCCTGGGTGATGACGCGGTTCGGCCATTGCCGATCCTTCAAATCGATCGGCGCGAAGGCGCGGTATTTCTGATACGGCATCCGTCCGGGGGCATTTCCAGAGCTGCCCGCTTTGTGTGAGATCTGCTGTTCGCTCATGGCGAATCCTCGTTCGTGAGTACGGTGAGTAAGGTCAAATAGGGTGGGCGTGAGCCCTGATCGAGGAGTAATAGCCGGCTAGGCCGGCAGTCGCAGCAGCGTGAGAAGAGCAGCAGATCTGGCGTAAACACAGTACACGTTGGATTGAAGATCACGTGCTAAGGGCCGACGAACTATAGCGTTCGGTTGCCGGGTTGCCAAGTGTGCGGGTGCCTTCTACTCCAGACTAGCCCTGATTCCCGCGGCTGCGGCGCGCGCCTTCGCACGTGCGTCGGCGATGTCGCGACCCACTGCCAATGCCACACCCATGCGTCGTTTGCCGCGCACCTCCGGTTTGCCGAACAGGCGCAACTGGACGCCGGCTACCGCGAGAACCTGCGCGACGTTTTCGAACACGACCCGGTCCGATTCGCCTTCGACGAGGATCGCGGCCGAAGCCGCTGGGCCGCGCTGTTCGATCTGCGGCACCGGCAGACCGAGGATGGCGCGCGCGTGCAGCGCGAACTCGGAAAGATCCTGGCTGATCATCGTGACCATGCCGGTGTCGTGCGGACGCGGTGAAACCTCGCTGAACCAGACCTGATCGCCGCGAATGAAAAACTCGACGCCAAAGATACCGAGGCCGCCGAGCTCACCCGTGACCAGCCGCGCGATCCGCTCGGATTCGACCAGTGCGGCGCTGCTCATCGGCTGCGGTTGCCACGATTCCACATAGTCGCCATCCACCTGACGATGGCCTATGGGGGCGCAGAACGAGGTCTCGCCGACGGTTCGCAACGTCAGCAGTGTGATTTCGTACTCGAAGTCGATGAAGCCTTCCACGATCACGCGTCCGGCACCTACCCGTCCGCCGGCCTGCGCGTAGTTCCACGACTTCTCGATGCCGTCGCGGTTGCGCACCACCGACTGCCCCTTGCCGGAACTGCTCATGACGGGTTTCACGACGCACGGCATGCCGATGGTCTCGACCGATGCGCGAAAGTCTTCGAGCGTATCGGCGAATCGATACGGCGACGTCGGCACGCCGAGTGTCTCGGCCGCCAATCGGCGGATGCCTTCGCGATCCATGGTCAATCGCGCGGCACGCGCCGTTGGAATGACATGCAATCCTTCGCGTTCCATCTCGACGAGCGTCTGCGTCGCGATGGCTTCGATTTCGGGGACCACGAGATCCGGCTCAAGAACCCCGAGCCGAA
>JANLUG010000396.1:0-4561 GCA_031363335.1 Gammaproteobacteria bacterium | reverse complement strand
GAACAGAACGACCATCGTGATCAACACTCGCGTTACCATCGGCTCGTCGGCTGCGGCGATCAGATTCATGCCGAGAAAGCCGGTAGTGATCGTGCCGATCAGGCCGAAGATGGTGACTACCGTCAGGCGAACGACAGTGTTTGCCTGACGCCGCAAACTGTCGCTGTCGAGATATTCATCCATGTCGTGAATACGTTCCTTCACTTCGGCGTACAACGGATCGAGGCCGAGATGATCGGCGCACATTTTGAACAGCGCTTTCGGCGCGGCCTGTTCCGATATGTCGTGAAACCAGTAGCGGTGCGTGAAGCGCAGGAAAATCTCGAAGCGCTGGCGGATGGCGCGCTTGAAGCGTTTGACCGATTCGGGCTCGCCGACTTCGAGTCGTTCGAGCGCATGCACGAGTTGATCCGACACCATCAACAGCGCCGCTTTCTGGAAGTGCGCGATCATGAACAGCAGGAAGTGCTGATGGCGGAATTGTGCGAGCACGCCGGTATCGGTGTTCGTGAAGAACGGCCAGTTCGCGTCGCCGACGACGGTGAGCCCATGACCACAACACAAATAGCGCGTATTGCGACCGTCGCTGCCGTCGCCGCCTTCGGTCCAGTAGCGGTCGTAGCAATAGCGTCGTTCGAAATCGGCGACGTAGTGTTCCGAGTAAGGCAGCGCATCTTCGCCGGCGCCGGTGACGAGTCCGAGCCGCACGAAATCGCTGCGCGACAGCGCACGGGCGTTATCCATGCCGAGATAGGCCATCACCGGCATGCGGTAGTACTCGATCTGCCGATACCGGATGGTGCCGGGCGAGCCGGTCTGATCCTGCACGAGCGGAAACATCAGATAAGCCCAATGCGCGGCGATGCGCGGCACGCGGTGCCGGCCGACGAAGGTCAGAAATTTCTCCCGGTCGCGCGAATCGGATTCGGCAAGCACGCTGCCGTCGGCCGCGAGCCACTCGACCTGATACATCGAGTGAATGCCCTGTCCATTCGCGTCCCATCCCGCGGGATACGCGCGCCCGAACCGATGCAGGATGTCTTGTGCGTCATCGAGCGAAAGATCTTCGGCATACACCTCGACGTTCAGCAGCGTGACGTCGATATCGAAGAAGAAGTACAGATCGACGTGCGCGATGGACAGCACCACCGGTGCGGCACCGGGATCTGCGACAACACGAACGGCGCAGATGTCGTGGCGGCGAAACACCCGCATCGGTGAATTGCCGTGGCCGTCGGGATCGGAGTAGCCGTCGCCATAAAGAAACCGTTGGACGTACGGCAGGAATGTGACGAGCTCGTTGTAATGGCGTTCCTGATATTGACCGGGCGCGCCGCCGAATTCGTCGATCACCTCGTGCCAGGGATTTCCGGCGCCGGCAGAATGCAGCACCTCCCAATGCCGCTGGACCTGATTGCCTTCCTTCAGGGGAATCAGCTGCAACGGCCATAGCAGAATCTGCCGGAAATGGCGCACGCGTTTCGCTGCAGCGGCGACGTCTGACATGCTCGAAAGATCCCCCCGTTCCAGCAGGGTAGCAGGCTCGATCGGCGCGCAGAAGGCGCGCAGATTCAGTCCGGGATTGACGCGCTGTGACGGTCGCAGAACAATCGCTTGCGGTTCTGCAATGCGGCCGGCCGTGCTTAGTCGCCCGCGGGAGTAACTATCGTTTCGTCGTCACGTGGTATTGGCTGCGCCTTGTCGACAGCGTCGTGGCTGTTGTGTGCGTGCGTTTCGGCGTGCGGTTCGTTACCGCCGCCGACGGATGATCGCGTCGCAACGACACACTTCACCGAAGGCGGCGCCACTGAACTCGGACGACTGAGCGCGAGTGCAGCCGCCGCGCACGATCAGCGCAGCGGCGTACGAATTCTCGATGGCGGCGCGGACGCGTTCACGGAGCGGATCGCGCTGATCGAGTCGGCGCAGCGCTCGATCGATGCGCAGTATTACATCTGGAACAGCGATCTCACCGGGAAGTACATGGCGCAGGCGGTGTATGCCGCCGCGGAGCGCGGTGTGCACGTCCGCCTGTTGCTCGACGACATCAACGTCGCGGGCCGCGACGCGACGATCGCGGCGCTCGATGCGCATCGCAACATCGAGATCCGCATCTACAACCCGTTCCCGCAGCGCAGCGGCGTTCGCAAGATGCTGGATCTCGTCACCGACTTCTCGCGCCTCAACCGGCGAATGCACAACAAGTCCTTCACGGTCGACGGCGCGGTGACGGTCGTCGGCGGCCGCAACATCGGCGACGAATATTTCGATGCCAATCCGCAGTTGATCTTTCGCGATCGCGACGTCGTTGCGATCGGCCCGGTCGTCGGTCAGGTCGGTACGATGTTCGATACGTTCTGGAACAGCGAGCTGACGTATCCGATCGCGGCGCTGTCGACCCATCGGTTGTCGGATGCAGAAGCGGCGAAGCGTCTCGACGGCGCGCGGCGCACCGGAACCGAGTTGCGTGCGATGAAGTTCGAGCTGCCAGAGAACGCGGCGGATGCGCTGGACGCGGTTGAGCGGTCGCAGGCGCGGATGGTCTGGGCGCCCGCGCGGCTCGTCTACGATCCGCCGCCGCGCGCCGATGCGGTGGCTGAAACGTCCCGCGTTCAGGCGACCGCGCGCGAGTTCGGGCAACTGGCGCAGGCGGCACAGCACGAAATCCTGATCGAGTCTGCATACCTGGTACTCGACGATCCGAGCCTGGAGGTGCTCGACGGAATCCGCGCGCGCGGCGTATCGATTCGCGCCCTGACGAACTCGTTGGCATCCAACGACGTGACTGCCAACCACGCCGCATATGCACGGCGGCGCGAACAGATCGTTGCGAGCGGCATCGACATTTACGAGTTGCGCCCGGATGCGACGTCGTGCGGCGCGCTGGTCGCCATCGACGGCGGCTGTTCCTTGCTTCGCATCTTCGGATTGCACGCCAAGTCGTTCGTATTCGACGGCAGCACGCTGTACGTCGGCTCGATGAACTTGAACATGCGCTCCGCCTACCTGAACGCCGAATCCGCACTCATCATCGAAAGTCCTGAACTCGCGGCCGAGGTTGCCGCGGCGATCACGCTGAACATGCAGCCGCAGAACAGCTGGCGCGTTGCGCTCGAGAACCGCGCGTTGACGTGGTCGACGAATCGCAACGGTGTTGTGATCGATACGAATCATGAGCCCGATACACCGTGGTGGCGCAGAACGCAATCGGGCTTCATCGCGATGTTGCCGCTCGAAAAGTACCTGTAACGAGGCGCGACGGTTTGCACTGGCGGACTCGTTACCAGATGATCGCAGCAGGGTTCAGGAAACAGCGATGAGCGCGATCGAATCGTTCCGTCAGGAAACACGCGAGTGGCTCGCGCAGAATTGCCCCGCGGGCGCGCGTGGTCCGGGGCAGATCCCGTGGGGTTCGACGCGCGTGCGCCTGGACGACGACGCCCGACTATGGCTCGATCGAATGGCTGGAAGAGGCTGGACAGTGCCGACGTGGCCGCGCCAGTACGGCGGCGCCGAACTGACACCCGCGCAATATCTGATCCTGCTCGAGGAATTGCGGCGCATCGATGCGCGGTCGCCGCTGACGGGTCGTGGTGTGAACTACATCGGCCCGACGCTGCTCGATTACGGCACGCCCGAACAGAAAGCGCGCTGGCTTCCCGGCATCGCCCGCGGCGAAGGCGGCTGGTGCATGGGTTATTCCGAGCCCGGCGCCGGCTCGGACCTCGCGAATCTCAGTACGCGCGCGGTACTCGACGGCGACCGCTATGTCATCAACGGCCGCAAAACGTGGACCTCCGATGCGATGGAGTCGGACTACATCTTCGCGCTCGTCCGCACCGATCCCAGCGCGCCGAAGCATGACGGTATCAGCCTGATGCTGATCGACATGCGCCAGAGCGGCGTGCAGGTGCGGCCGATCCGCCTCATCAGCGGTAGTTCCCCCTTCAACGAAACGCTATTCGAGAACGCAACTGCGCGGCGCGACGATGTCGTTGGGCCGCTGAACCAGGGCTGGACCGTCGGCAAGCGGCTGCTCCAGTACGAGCGCTCCACACACGCCGGCATCAACATTTCCGGAACGCAGGGGCGAGTGGCCGAGGCGCCCCTTTCCGACATCGTTCGCGAATATGTAGGCGAGCGGGAAGGTCGTATTGCAGACGACGATCACCGCGCAGCGTTGACGCGCCATGAGATGAATCAGCACGCATATCGATTGACGCAGCGGCGCGTGATGGAAGAGACACAGGCGCGCGCGCCCGGCTTCGCCTCATCGGCGGTGAAGTTGTCCGGCGCGATCCTCGCGAAGGAGCGCACCGAGCTGCAGATCGCGGCGATGGGCTTCAGAGGAGTCGGTTGGGAAGGCGAGTCGTTCACCGATGAAGAAATCTCGACGACGCGCACCTGGCTGCGGCAGAAGTCGGCGACGATTGCCGGCGGAACCGCCGAAGTTCAGCTGAATATCATTGCGAAGCGCGTATTGGGCCTTCCCGACTGACGTATTCGAGTTTCTGATTCAAGGGAGAGGGGGCGGGATAACCCGCGTTCACCGCGGTCGGGC
>JANLUG010000393.1:0-2897 GCA_031363335.1 Gammaproteobacteria bacterium | reverse complement strand
CCGCGCTTCGCGAGCAAGTCGGGTGTGATTGCGTCGATATCCCGGTGGCTGCACGTGGCGACTTGGCTGGATTGTTGGCGAGCCTCAAGGCGGTGCTCGGTGAACGCGCATTCGACGCTTTGAGCTCGCCCAACGTTCGGGTCGCATTGAACAAGGAGTTCGTTGACCGCGACTGCGCGATACGCGACGGCGATGAAGTTGCGTTCATGCCGCCGATCACGGGCGGTTGAACATGCACAAGCGAATCTCGGTTCAGCATGACGACTTCGATATCGGTCGCGAATGGTCGGCACTGAGAGCGTCGACCGGTCGCGTAGGTGCGATGGCCGCGTTCTGCGGTGTTGTGCGGGATCAGTACCAGACCGACGCCGTGTCGAACCTCGAGCTCGAGCACTATCCCGGTATGACTGAAAAGAGCATTGAATCAGTACTCGATCGTGCCGCTGAGCGGTGGTCGCTTGACGCGTTGGTCGTCATTCACCGGGTGGGTTCGCTCGCGCCCGGCGACCAGATTGTTTTGGTGCTTGCGACCTCGAGCCACCGTCAGGCCGCACTGGAAGCGTGCACGTACGTGATCGATCTGTTGAAGACCGAGGCCGTATTCTGGAAACGTGAGGTGCTCCCGTCCGGTGCAAGATGGATCGAGTCGACGAGCGTCGATCATCGGCGCTCTTCCGAATGGCGGAAGTCGTGAGCAGCGGTTTAAGACGAACGCGGTAGATGAACCGTCTCTTCCTTCCATTCTCCGGGCGCTAGACCGTCCAGCCTCCAGGGTCCGATGCGAGTACGCACGAGGCGCAGCACCGGATGCCCCACCGCGGCGAGCATGCGCCGCACCTGGCGATTCTTGCCCGTGTCGAGAACGACCTGGATCCAGGCGTTGGAAGCCCGATGGCGGGGCGGAATGGGTGGGTCCCGCGGCGGAAGGTCGACCGGCTCTTCGATTCGCGTGGCGCTGACGGCGTAGCTCGGACCATCTCGCAAATTCACGCCGCGCACGAGTTGATCGAGTGCCTGCGGAGTGGGAGATCCCTCGACCTGCACTGCGTAGACCTTCTCGAGTTTGTGCTTCGGATTCGCGATGTGGGCCTGCAGAGCGCCGTCGTTGGTGAGCAGCAGCAGTCCTTCCGAGTCGAAGTCGAGTCGGCCTGCGGTGTATACCGCGGGTACGTCGATGAAGCTGGCGAGCGTGGTGCGTCCTTGTGCGTCGGTGAATTGCGATAGAACGCGAAACGGCTTGAAGAAGCGGATCAACTTGGCCACGGCATTTCCCGAATTTGCTCTATAATGCGCGGCTTTGTGAGACTGGCCAAACAAGGGAGTTCCGCATGGGCTATCAACACATCCGCGTCCCAACCGACGGCGCAAAAATCAAAGCAGCTGCCGACGGCTCATTGACGGTTCCGAACAACCCGATCATTCCGTTCATCGAAGGCGACGGCATCGGTGTCGACATCACGCCGGTGATGAAGGACGTCGTCGACGCGTCTGTCGCGAAGGCCTATGGCGGTTCGAGAAGCATCAAGTGGATGGAGATATATGCCGGCGAGAAATCTCTCGAGGTTTACGGCGAGGATCAGTGGCTACCGCAAGAAACGCTGACTGCGATGAAGGAGTTCGTCGTCGGTATCAAAGGGCCAATGACAACACCGGTGGGGGGCGGTATCCGTTCGTTGAACGTCGCGCTGCGCCAGGAACTCGATCTGTATGTGTGCCAGCGCCCTGTGCGTTGGTTTACGGGAGTACCGAGTCCCGTGGTGCATCCGGAGAAGACCGATATGGTCATCTTCCGGGAAAACACCGAAGACATTTACGCGGGCGTCGAGTGGGAAGCCGATAGCGCCGCGGCAAAGAAGTTGATGAAGTTTCTGCGCGATGAAATGGGCGTGACGAAGATCCGTTTCCCCGAGCATTGTGGTCTCGGAATCAAGCCGATCTCGGAGGAAGGAACGAAGCGCCTGGTTCGCAAGGCGATCCAGTACACGATCGATGAAGATCGATCGTCACTGACGTTCGTCCACAAGGGCAACATCATGAAATTCACCGAGGGTGCCTTTAAGGACTGGGGGTACGAGCTTGCGCGCGACGAATTCGGTGCGACGCCACTCGACGGCGGCCCATGGCACCAACTGAAAAATCCGGCGACCGGCCGTCAGATCGTCTTTAAGGACATGATCGCGGACGCGATGCTGCAGCAGATCCTCACGCGTCCCGACGAGTACAGCGTCATCGCGACGATGAATCTCAACGGCGATTACCTTTCTGATGCCCTCGCCGCACAGGTGGGTGGAATTGGAATTGCACCGGGCGCCAACATCGGTGATCCGGTTGCCTTGTTCGAAGCTACGCACGGCACCGCGCCGAAGTACGCCGGTCAGGACAAGGTGAATCCGGGATCGCTGATCCTGTCAGCGGAAATGATGTTGCGTCACATGGGCTGGCGAGAAGCCGCCGATCTGATCATCAAGGGAGTCGAAGGTGCGATCGCGCAGAAGACAGTGACGTACGACTTCGAGCGACTGATGACCGGCGCGAAGCTGCTCAAGTGCTCCGAGTTCGGGCGCGCGATCATCGCGAAGATGTGATCTAGCGAGACTCGGCGTATTCGGTCCGCGTCGACGTGCTGAAGGCTTTCGCCGGTCGCTCGTCGTCGTTGGGCCGGCGTTCGCTACCCGATGTGATCGGCGCCGTTGCGAGCGCTTCAGACTCGAACGAACGGATGTTCACGGCATGCAGACCTTTTGGACCCTGCTCGATGTCGAACTCGACATCTTGCCCGGCCTTTAGCGTCTTATATCCGTCCATCTTGATCGACGAGTAGTGAACGAAGAGATCTTCGCCACCCGCCTCAGCGATTACGAAACCGTAACCCTTGGCGTTGTTGAACCACTTGACCT
>JANLUG010000370.1:0-1792 GCA_031363335.1 Gammaproteobacteria bacterium | reverse complement strand
GCCGGTGAACATCGGCCAGGCGAAACCCTGGAACATACGCCCGAGGCCATAGGCGAGACCTTCGGTTGCGACTACCGCGCAGCGTCCGAACGGCATCAGTTCGTGCATGTCTTCCAAGACTGCGGCGATCTCGTTCAACTGGTCGGCGGTGGGCAAGCGGGTCTGAAAGGATACGTCGAGCAGAACGTCGCAGAGCGCTCGCAGGCGCGCATCGCGGCCGAGCTGGCGAAAATGCTCGAAGACTTCGGCTTTCGTCACGGCGCCCTCGCAACGTGTCATGAGGCGATTCGTGAACTCGTCGTAACGGTACGTGACGGGCATGATCAGAGACGCAAGTCGACCGTGACGCCGACGCGGCGCGGCTCACCGAATTGCGTATAGCCGGCCGACGCGTAATCGATGCGCGGGTCGTTGCCGAAGTAGTAGCCCTTCACCGCGTACTCCTTGTCGAATATGTTGTGCACCCAGCCCGTCACCCCCCAGTTGTCTCGTTTAACACCGATACTCAGGTGCGCCAGCTCATAAGGTTTCGATTGGAAGGATGCGCTGTCGGAAAAATAATAGGCGTCTTTACCTTCGACCGCGACGTTCGCGAACCACCCGCTCGGCAGCTGGTACTGCGCGCTCGCGAAGAACTGATACGACGGCGCCTGTGCCTGCTGGCGGCCGTCGAGCTCCTGCCCGGCGCCGTTGACGAAGTCGCGATACTGCGACGACAACAGGCCGAGGCTGCCGAACAGTTCGATACGCTGCGTCGGCCTGAAGCGCAGCTCGGCCTCGACACCGTAGTTGTCGCCTTTCGACGCGTTGCCGGTGTATTCGATGAACTCGGACGAGCCGTCCGGCCGCATGCGGATCTGCGAGGTGTCGACCTGCATGTCGTCGCGCCACATGTAGAACAGCGCAAGGCGCCCAACGAGCGTGTCGTCGCGCCAGTTGCCTTTCACGCCGAGCTCCGCGTTGTACAACGTCTCCGGATCGAACTGGCGCAGATCGGCATCGAGCGTTTCGTCCGTATTAAAACCGCCCGATTTGTAGCCGCGCGACACGCTCGCATAGACCATCGTATTCACGCGGACTAGATGCGACAGCGCGACGCGGCCGCCCCAGAGATCATCGCTCGGTTCGAACTCGGAGCCGTCGACGTCGTGGTAGTTCGCGTCGTGCCGCTCCAGACGTAAACCGACCGTCAGGTTCGTCTCATCCGAGATGTGTGTTTCGGTCTGCCCGAATACCGCGACGCGCTGAATCCGGAACGCGCTCGTAAAATCCGGCGTGATGAACGTGTACACGCGATGCAGCTGCTCATCCTGCTTCAGAGCGTAAACGCCGACGGCCCAATCGGTGGTATCGGCGAACAATCGACCGTCTTCGTTCGAGATGAAGCGAAGTTCCGCTGACGATGTCGTCCAGTCGCGGCGATACAGGTCGGTCGAGCTGTAACCGTTCGGGTCGAAGCCGACGAACGTCCAGTCTTCGTCGTATCCGTATTGGATGTCCGAGTCGGCGTGCGACAGGATCGTTTCGATCAGGAACGTGTTGGGTTGTGTGAACGTCGCGATCACGCTGCCGAACTGCGACTTCTGCGTATCCTTGCCGGGCTGGTCGGAGATCGTGTTGCGGGAGTTGTTCAACGAGAACGCGTCGTAGCCGTTGTCGATGTTGATGTAGCCCGCCGCGACATCGAACGCCGTCTCGTCATTCGCCTGCCAGTGCAGCTTGCCGCGGATCGTCAGCTCATCGTAATCGTTCGTGTCGTTCTGATTGAAGAAATGGTTGCGGACGTATCCGT
>JANLUG010000367.1:0-1678 GCA_031363335.1 Gammaproteobacteria bacterium | reverse complement strand
CGTGAAGCCGGTAAGCTCGACATCGAACTGCTGCAACCTTCGTGGATTGTTTTCTCCGATGGATTCATCCGCGGTACCTGGCGTACCGCAACCAAACGGTCCTTCGATGTCGCGGCAAGTCTCGGGCTGCTGATCTTTGCGTGGCCTTTCATGTTGCTCGCCGCGCTCGCAATCTGGCTGGAGAGCGGTTTCAAAGGGCCGATTCTGTACCGCCAGCAACGTGTTGGTCTCGATGGCAGCTACTTCGCAGTCAACAAGTTCCGCAGCATGCGTACAGACGCGGAAAAAGGCGGTAAAGCCGTTTGGGCGAGCGTAGACGATCCGCGCATCACGCGCGTCGGCGGGATTCTGCGGCGCAGCCGTATCGATGAACTGCCGCAGATATTCAACGTCCTAAAGGGCGACATGAGCTTTGTCGGTCCGCGTCCCGAGCGTCCGGAATTCGTCGGCGATCTGCAGACGAAGATCCCGTATTACGCGCACCGTCATCGCATCAAACCGGGTCTCACCGGATGGGCCCAGCTGTGTTATCCCTACGGCGCGTCGCTCGACGATGCGCGTGAGAAGCTGCAATACGATCTCTACTACCTGAAGAATCACAGCATCCTTCTCGATCTGATCATCCTGATTCAGACAGTCGATGTCGTGCTCGTCGGCGATGGCGCGCGTTGAGACGTCTGCCGTGATCACGAACGCGCTCACAGTCGATGTCGAAGACTACTTTCAGGTATCCGCTTTTCGCGATCAGATTTCACCGGATGATTGGCCGCAGTTCGAATCGCGCGTCGTCGCGAACACGCATCGCGTGCTCGATGTTTTCGACGAAGGCGGCACCACCGCAACGTTCTTCGTACTCGGATGGATTGCCGAGCGACATCCAAATCTCGTGCGCGAGATTGCCGCGCGCGGTCACGAGATCGCCTGCCACGGCTTCAGTCATCAATTGATCTATGGTCAGTCGAAAGTCGTGTTCAGCGAAGAGACGCGACGCGCAAAAGACCTGCTCGAGGCTCAGGCGCAGACGCCGGTTCAGGGTTACCGCGCGGCGAGTTTCTCCATCACGGAAGCGTCTCGTTGGGCATTGGACGTGCTGGCGGACTGTGGATTCGTATACGACTCGAGCATGTACCCGGTGCGGCATGACCTTTATGGCACAGCCGTTCAAGCGGCCGGGCCGCATCGAATCGTAACCCCCGCCGGGAAAACGTTGATCGAGTTTCCGATGACGACGCGGTCGTTCATGGGAATGACCGTGCCGGTTTCGGGCGGCGGCTATTTCAGGCTGTACCCCTACCGGCTCAGCGCGCATCTGCTGAAGCTGGTGAATCGCGATGCCGAACCGTTCGTGTTCTATATGCACCCTTGGGAAGTCGACCCCGGTCAGCCGCGAATTCGCGCTTCGCTGAAATCGAGATTCCGCCACTACACGAATCTCGACGGCTGCGAGTCCAAGTTGCGTGCCCTGCTGCGCGACTTCAAGTTCGCTTCGATGGCACAGGTGGTAGCGGAATATCCGTTGGCAGACGCCGCCGCCTGATCCGTTCCTGCGCTCCGCTCACGTATACTTCTCCCGGCCCACGCCCGGAGATCGCACCATACTTCAAGCAATAGCCGAACATTTCGGACATCTGTTCGGACCGCTGCGTCTGTTCAACAGTTATCTCTTCCTCGCCGGCAT
>JANLUG010000357.1:0-3381 GCA_031363335.1 Gammaproteobacteria bacterium | reverse complement strand
AAGCCACCACGACGAGCGGCCAGTAGTCCGTCGACAGTGCAAACGCAGCGCCTGTCGCGATCATGAGCAGACACGCAACACGCAACATCGAACGCCGAGGAAAGCGATGCGCAACAACACCGACGCAGAACGTCAGCAGCGCGGAGCCGAGCAGCGTGCTGGTGATGATCGAACCGATAGCCAACGTGCCGAAGCCGAGTTCGAGCAGATAGATCGGCAGTAGCAGCGAGACGAATCCGTCGGCGAATGCGCGCATTGCGCGAGCGCGGAGCACCCAGCGTGCATCGACCGTGGCTCCGGTCGGCAGCAGCCACGCAGGGAGGCTGGCGCGGGATCCGCCTACGCGAGTTCTTCCAGAGTGATCTTATCGGCGATCTGTTCAAGCACGAACGACAGCGGCAGTTTGACGATCGAGACCAACTTGCCTTCCATGCGATAACAGCGCACCCGCTGCGTCTCCGGCTGATGCCGGGCCACGACGTAGCGGACCTCCCCAAGCTTGAATACCCGTCCTTGCAGGTCTGGATGAGTCATCTTTCCTTCCCCCGAAGATCAGATGCCGACGTCCTTTACTGACTGAATAACAGTAAGTTAGAGAACAATCAATAGAATCGTTCTGAGCATTGGTAGATGGGGACGAGAACGCAGCGATCAGCCGCAGACGCCGATGGCACCGCACACGGTGCAGCGATCGCAGCCGTCGACTCTGATCAACGCGGCCGAACCGCACTCCTCGCAGGGTCGCCCACTGCGTACGGGTGTGCTCATGCGCGGTTCGCCATCGCGCGCGGTTGGGTCTTTGATCAGACCCATCGGCGAGACCGGAAAGCCGTCGCCGTCGAGGATTCCGAGCGTCGCGAATCGATGCAGTACGAGCGTCGCAACATAGGCAACGGTGCTGGGGTACACCTGTTGTCTCGCGCCGTCCGGCACCGGTGCGAAGAAATCGCCTTTGGGTTCGGCGTACGTCAGCAACTCACGCAACTTCTTTGCGATCCACGCCGGATCGATCACCCGCATATCGAGCGACAGCGCTTTGCAGAGACCATCGAGCGCTTTTGGATAGACACCCGACAACCAGATCGCATACGGCCGACGTTGCAGCGTTCCATCCTGCGAGATCTGCAGTTCTTTGAGTCCGAGAATGAACTCGTCGCCGGTGGCGGGATTTGCGACGTCGACCGTCCACGACAACGTGCCGTCGGCGCCGGTGCGCGGCTCGACGCGCGTCATCAATGCGTCCAGTACCGGCGTCGCATCGATCTGCGCAAACGCACCGAGTTGCTCGCAACGGTAACGAATGAGCGTCGCCATCGCCGCCACCAGGCTGGGCACGCGGCGCAACTCGCCCGTTGGCGGCATCGGCAGATCGAAGCTCTCGTCGTCTGCAATGCTTTCGTTCAGCACATCGAGTTTGTGACGAAGCCAGCCGCGATCGCGCGCGTACATGTCGTAGCTGAGGTTGATCGCAAGCGCATTCAAGCCGCGCGGTTGCTCGATGCCGTTCACCCAGACTTCGAATGGGTGCGCGGTGCCGGCCTCTTCGAAATGGCCGACGAACAGCGCGAACTTTTGACCATGAGGGTGCTTCACCATGTAGCAGTGGGCCGGATTGCCGTCGGGGAAGATCGGCCGGCGCGGCCAGCGCAGGCTGCTCAGTGCCGCGACTGACGGCGCCTCGAGTTCGAATCTGCGGTCCGCTTCGACCGGATCGCGCACGTCGGAGGAGGTAGACAGAATCGAGCCGGTGACCGTATTCGGGCGAAACGTCGCGAGCGACTTTGCGCCGAGTTGCCACGCTGTTCGATACAGGTCGCGGAAACGGTCGAACGGATAGTCGGCCGGAATGTTCACAGTTTTCGATATCGCCGAATCCACGAATGGCTGGACAGCGGCGACCATTTTGGCGTGGTCGAGTGCCGCGATTTCCAACGCCGACACGAACGCCGCCGGCAGCGCCGCCGAGCCATGAAGATTCCTGAAGAGCCGGTACGCGTGATCGTCGACGGTAAATGACTCGAATACACCGTCGCGGTCGCGCTTCTTACGCGCATAACTCCACGCAAACGCCGGCTCGATGCCATTGCTCGCGTTGTCCGCGAACGCGAGACTGATCGTGCCCGTTGGGGCGATCGACAAGAGATGGCTGTTGCGAATGCCGCACTTACCGATGTCCGAACGGATCGATTCCGGTAACCGTTGCACGAACCTCGACTCGAGGAAGCGCTCATCGAACAACGGAAACGCGCCCTTCTCCACCGCCAGTTCGATCGACGCGCGGTATGCGTGATCGCGCATTGCCGCGGCGATGCGCTGTGCGAGCGCGCGCCCTTCCTCGGAGTCGTAACGCGCTCCGAGCATCACGAGCGCATCGCCGAGACCGAGAAAGCCGAGCCCGATTCGTCGCTTCGCCCGCGCTTCGTCGTGCTGCTTCGGAAGCGGCCACGGCGTTGCGTCGAGGACGTTGTCGAGCATGCGGACTGCAATCTTTACCAGCGCCGCGAAGGCGTCGAAATCGAACCTTGCGCGCGGCTCGAATGGTGAATCGACGCAGCGAGTCAGATCGATGCTGCCCAGGCAACAGCACCCGTATGCGGGCAGCGGTTGCTCCGCGCACGGATTCGTCGCTTCGATGCGTTCGCAGTAATAGAGATTGTTGTTCTCGTTGACTCGATCGATGAACAGGATGCCCGGCTCGCCGTGGTCGTATGTCGACCGCATGATCTCGTCCCACAGAACGCGCGCTTTGATGCGGTGATACACCCACATGCCGTCTGCGCGCTGATACATGGTCGCCGTCGTCAGGCGCGGCGACGGCGCCACGTGATGGACGAGTTCGAAATCATCGTCGGCGATCAGCCGCTGCATGAAATCGTTGGTGACGGCCACGCTCATGTTGAAGTTCACCAGTTCGCCGCGAACGCTTTTGGCGCGGACGAACTCGAGCACGTCGGGATGATCGATGCGCAGAATGCCCATCTGCGCGCCGCGGCGGGCGCCCGCCGATTCGACGGTTTCGCACGAACGATCGAATACGCGCATGTACGAGACCGGGCCGCTCGCTTCGGATTGGGTCGTGCGAACGTATGCGCCGCGCGGCCGCACCTGCGAAAAATCGTAGCCGACGCCTCCGCCGCGACGCATCGTCTCCGTCGCCTCCTGCAGCGCGATGTAGATACCGGGTCGCCCATCCTCATCGCTGTGCGAGATCGCATCCGCAATCGGCTGCACGAAGCAGTTGATCCAGGTGGACTCGCGCGCGGTACCCGCCGCCGAGTTGATGCGCCCGCCCATTACAACGCCGCGGATCTGCGCGTCGAGAAATACGCTCTCCCATTGCGCAGGCGTTGTTTCGGCAGACGCCAGCGCGCGCGCCACGCG
>JANLUG010000253.1:0-2525 GCA_031363335.1 Gammaproteobacteria bacterium | reverse complement strand
GCAGGAACATCGCGACTTCGCGCGCAACATCCTCGCGCAGCACCAGATCGACACCAGCGACCTGTACAAGAACCAGCGCGCCGGCGGCGGTGGATTCCTGACGAGCAAGCGGGCCGCGAACATCATCGATGTCGCATTTGCGCACCCGATCAAACTGATCGCGAACGCGTTGGGCGTACCGCCGCGTTACATGCTCGAAATGGGCAAGGCGCGCGGCGTTGCGGTTGCCGCATTGGTCGGCGCTAAGGAACACGCGGTGAAACAGGTGGAAGCGGGTGTCGACATCCTCGTCGTTGCCGGCACCGAAGCAGGCGGACATTGCGGCGAAGTCAGCACGCTGGTGCTGGTGCCGGAGGTATGCGACGCGGTAAAGAGCAGCAACGTCGCGGTACTCGCCGCCGGCGGCATCGTCACCGGCCGGCAGATGGCCGCGTGTATGGCGATGGGCGCGCACGGCGCGTGGACCGGTTCGATGTGGTTGACGACCACCGAGGCCGAAACGTCGCCCGTGGTGAAGGAAAAGTTCGTGCAGGCGTCGTCGCGGCAGACCGTGCGCTCCAAATTCCGCACCGGCAAGTACTCGCGGCAGCTGCGTTCGCCGTGGACGGATGCATGGGAGTCTGAAGATTCACCGGATGCCTTGCCGATGCCCCTCATGTCGCTCGTCAGTGAACCGGCGCTTGCAAGAGTGACGAAGCTGGCCGAGGGCGGTCACGCCGGCGCCCGGCAACTCGCGACTTATTTCGTCGGCCAAGGCGTCGGTTTGATGAACAGCATCCAGGACACGCGCACGGTCGTGCGGGAGTTCATGGAGGACTACCTCGCGGCGGTGGAGCGGCTGTCGGCGACAGTCGAGGACTAAACGCAGTCGGCCCGCGGCTGATCGGCGATGCTCTTCAAAGACGCTCAGCTCGACGGCATTCGAAGCGGCGCGATCACGCGCAGCTTTCGGTTCTGGAAGCAGCCACGGGTGCGTGGCGGCGGTGGCTATCGCTGTGACGTGCCCGAAGACACTCGATCCAGGCCGGCGCACAGCCCACTGTCCGACGAAGCGAC
Organism: Gammaproteobacteria bacterium; assembly: GCA_031363335.1. Classification (GTDB taxonomy): domain Bacteria; phylum Pseudomonadota; class Gammaproteobacteria; order Pseudomonadales; family Azotimanducaceae; genus DATJGR01. The sequence goes on along the minus strand of JANLUG010000253.1, from coordinate 1,469 downwards.
GAAGGAGCTGCAGAAGCGCCTCAAAGCGCTTGGCCTGACGCTGTCGTTCGAAGTCGGCTATCGGATGAGTCCGCTCGGCGCGTGTTTTCGATCGCGCATCGGTACACGATGAAGTCGCCGCCTCAGCTCCGCGCGAGATGCCCGACCACCGCGTTTCGGATCTGTGCACGGTAAGTAGCCGCCGCCGATCCGAACGCACGCACCGTCTGCTTGGCGCCGATCATCAGCCGCATGCCGTCGGGCAGTGCGGTCTCCTGAATCTGGACGGCAACGAACGGCTTGTTCAGGTCGGAGACGAAATTCACTTCGTTGATGCAGTGGTTCGAGGTCACCGAATTCGGCGATACAAAATACAGGAACACCGCCGACCGGCGGATTCGCGCGGCCAATTCGTCGCTCCAACGCGAGCCGGCTGGAATCCCCTCGTCATACCAGACGTTGATGCCCTGTCGCGTCAGCCATGCGATTTCCTTCAACACCGACGCGGCATCGTCGTGTGCATAACACACGTGTATGTACGGATCGGTGCCGTGATACGCCGCGGGACGATCGTGGTGCGCGTGTCCCGGTTCCGGGTCTTGCCAGCCGCGCTCGTTACCGATGATTTTCGAGCGATCTGTTCTCGTCGCATAGCTCGCATTGATGGCGGAAATGTAGCCGGACAACACCGACCGCACGAGGTAGTGATGCGACGACGGCAGTGACCGCAGCGCTCCGAACGCGTATTCGCCCGGTGTCAGAAAGCGCTGCGCTTGTTCGCCCGAAAGCAGATCGGTGTGAACGAGGCCCAGCAGCCCCGTCTCGAACAGTGCGGCGAAAGCTTCGAGTCCCGTTGCGCCGCCCTGGTGTCCCGGCATCTCGTCGTAACGGGCCGCCAACGTTTCGACGGCGTCTTTCGTCAGCACGTTCGCCGGAATCATTGCGAGCAGTCCGCGCAGGTCGACGTCGCCCAGGTGCGGCGCCACTTCGTTCAGATATTCCTGGGCGATTTCCGACGCGGCCTCGTTCACGGCGCGCTGAAAGCCGCGCTCGTTCGCGCGCTCGTCCGGTTCGATCGCCGCGAGCTTCTGGCCGACGGTCATCAGATCGCGTGGGCGCAGCAGGGTGTGCCGCTCGATGTAGTCGAAGGCGTCTTCTTCCTGGCCGGTGAAGCTATGCGTTGTGGTGCGCCGTCCCAGAAACGCGGCGATCGGATCGCCGCCCAGCAACTCCGGCGCCGCGAGGTTGGTTTTGCGTTCGCGCAGGATGTTGTTGGCGAAGATCTGTTTCAGGCTGGCCCGGCTGTAAGAGGCGTCTATCGCGCTGCCGCGATACTGCTGAACCATCGGGCTCGTTTCGGCAAGGCGGTTGAACGCTTCCTTCCGAACCGATGCGAAGACCTTCAGGTGTTTTGTGATGCGTCTGAGCTGGTAGGCGACCTCCACGAGCGACATCTGCGAGAGAAACCAGATGTCGGGCGACAGCTCACC
>JANLUG010000306.1:0-2920 GCA_031363335.1 Gammaproteobacteria bacterium | reverse complement strand
CGTGAAGGATCCGGACGGTAATCGCATCTACATACTCGGGAAGGTGAACCGCCCCGGCGTGTATCCGTTCACGAAGAGCATCGACGTGGTGCAGGCGTTGACGCTCGCCGGCGGCACGTCGAAGTTCGCGGCGATCGACGACATCAAAATTCTGCGGCGCGTGGAAGGCGAGCAGCAGGCGTACAAGTTCCGCTACTCGGACGTCGAGCGTGGCCGCTCGCTGGAGCAGAACATCGTGCTGCGCAGCGGCGACGTGGTGGTGGTGCCATGAACGCACGGCTGGGTATCGCGTGCTTCTGTCTCTGCGTTTTGGTGACGCCCCCGGCGCTTGCGGACGCTGCGACGGACGACACGACGGGCAACGACGGTGCGCGCCTCAACCTGGGCGTCGGGACGCAATACGATTCGAACGTGTTCTTCGTATCGGATGACGAAGTTGCATCCGCGAGCGCCGTTGCCGAGTTGTCGTCCGGGTATCGCTGGCAAGGCGAACTGACTGGCTTAGACCTCGCCCTGGACGGCCGCTATCAGCCGTACGAAGACCAGTCGCTGGAAGCCGCGAGCGCCATCGGCGTGTCGGCTACGCTCGATCGAGAACACGAGTTCGGCAACACGCGCGTGCGGATCGCCTATCGCGATGAAAGTTCGCTGATCAACGCGTTCAACGACGATGGCAGGTTCGTCGGCGACGAACGCCAGGACACGGCGTCGGCGTCGTTGGCCAGGCTGTTCGAGATCAGCGAGTCGGGTTCGATCGTTACACAACTGGAAGGCTCGCGTGTGACGTATGAAAACACGCCGCCCGACGTGCAACGCGACGACTACGACTTTGCAACGGGATCGACGCAGTGGGAATGGCACTCCAGCGAACGTGCGACGTTCGGTGCGGGCGTCGTCGGAAGCTGGTACAGCAGCGATGGAAAACGCTTCACGAACGAGGTCAGGACGTTTGGGCCTTCGCTGTCGGTGCGATATGAGCTCGGCGAATCGACCAGTGGAACGCTCGAAGGCTCGTATCGGCGCAGCGACAGCAAGGCCGTGTTTTTCGGCCTCATCGAACAACACGACACCGGCGGCAACTACTATGGACGCGCGGGACTCACGCGCCAGTTCGAACGCGGCTACCTCGCGCTCGATGCGAGCCGCAGCGTGCAACCGGGCTCGAGCGGGCGTCAGGACATCCGCGATCAGGTGACGGTGAGTGTTGTCCGTGAGCTGTCGGATCGGATGACCTTCCGCGGCAGCGCGGTCGCATTGAAGAGCGCGCCGCACAGCGAGGGATCCGTCGCCGACGACGGCGACAAACGCACCGCCTTCGCCGGCGACCTGGGTGTGGACTACACGATCGCCGAACGCGCCACGCTGTCGGCGGGTTACCGCTATCTGTGGCAGGACACTGACGCGGCCGACACCGATGCCCAGGCGCAGACGGTGACGATGACGCTGCGATGGGCGTTCGGAGGTACCTCGACGTGAACGCAGTCGCGGCTGAATACGAACTCACAGCGCGCGACTACGTTGCCATTCTGGCGCGACGCCGTAGTGCGTTTCTCGGCGCGTTCGTCGGCGTAGTCATCGCCGCGGTGCTGCTATCGGTGCTGTTGCCGTCGATGTACCGCTCCAACGCGACGATTCTGATCGAGCAACAGGAAATACCGCCCGAGCTGGTGCGATCCACGATCACGAGCTACGCGGACCAGCGCATCCAGACCATCAATCAACGCGTGATGACTGGCGAAAACCTGCTCGGCATCGTCGAGAAATTCGATCTGTACCCCAGCAAGCGCAAGCGCCTGGCACGGGAAGAGCTGTTGGACGAAGTGCGCAAGAACGTGTCATTGAAGATCGTCAGCGCCGAAGTGATGGACCCCCGCCGCGGTGTGCCCACCAACGCGACCATTGCGTTCACGCTCGGCTTCGAAGACCAGAACCCGAACAACGCCTTCCGGGTGACGAACGAACTCACATCGCTGTATCTGAACAAGAACCTGCAGACGCGCAGCGATCTTGCGAAAGACGCAACTGTGTTTCTCGGTGACGAAGCGGACCGGCTGCAGCGCGAAGTGTCCGATCTCGAAACGAAACTCGCCAGCTTCAAAGAAAAGCACGGTAGCGCGCTGCCGGAAATGTTCGAAGTGAACATCCAGCTAATCGAACGTACGCAGCGCGACCTCGAGGAAGTGGACCGTTCGTTGCGCACGAACGAAGACCGCAACGTATACCTGGAATCGGAACTCGCGCTGCAGAATCCGTATCAGTCGATGGTGTCGGATACCGGCGAGCGGATGCTGAGTCCCACCGACCGGATCAAGGCGCTGCAATCGGAGCTCGCGTCGAAGCTGGGCGTTTACTCCGAGGAGCATCCGGACGTGAAGCGGATGCGCGATGAGCTGGCGGGTTTGCGTGCTGAAGTCAACGATGTGGAACGGCGCCGCGATCTGATGGCGCAGATCGAATCGAAGAAGGCCGACCTCGCGGCGATTCGCGATCGCTATTCAGACGAGCACCCCGAGGTGAAGATCCTTCGCGCCCAGGTCGATGCGCTGATCTCGTTGATGGGCGACGCCGTGGTGGACGACCGGCTCGCCGCAGCGCCGACGAATCCGGCTTACGTGCAACTGAAGGCGCAGCTCGATTCGGTGAAGCTCGAACGCGAAGGGTTGCTTGCTCGCAAGCACAGCCTCGCCGCGAAGATGGACGACGTCGAATCACGGATGCAACGCGCGCCGCAGATCGAGAAGGAATATCGCGAGCTGTCGTCCAGCCTGCAGAACGCGAATGCGAAGTACCTCGAGGTTCGCAACAAGACGATGGAGGCGCGCCTCGGTGAATCGCTGGAGGTCGATCGCAAGGGTGAGCGTTTCACGCTGATCGATCCGGCGCAGATGCCCGAAAAGCCGGTGTCTCCAAATCGCGTGCT